>QZKU01000018.1 GCA_003598085.1 Candidatus Abyssobacteria bacterium SURF_5 | reverse complement strand
GCTATGAGAAACGAGCTGATAGCTACGAAGGCCTACTGGAGATCGCATGCGCCCTAATAACCTTTCGACAATGCATTATTATTTACGGATAAATTCTAAACTAAGGCGCCCCCGGCAGAGCATAATTTATTGACAACTGCATCCGAACGAGGTGTCGCGTGATGCGAATATGGCTAGCATTAAGGATATTCTGGGACTTGCTGCGAGGAGTTGTGGGGGCGTCGCATGAATAAAAGAAAAATCGAAGATTTGCTTTCTCGGTGTCCAGGATTGGAACCTGTACTGGAGGAAATGCTCGAGGTCAGCGGCTATGTATGGGAAAAAGGATGGGCCGAGCGCAACGCAGGAAACCTGTCGATCGATGCGACCGAACATATTCCGCCGGGTATGTTCCCGGAATCTTCAGACCGCCTCCGCAAGCTTGATTTTACCTATCCCGCTCTCGCGGGCCGCTATTTCCTGGTGACCGGCTCAGGCAAACGCTTCAGGGATATGGCCAAGGCGCCCGCGGCCAATGCCTGTATCTTGCGAATATCTGATGACGGCGCCGGATATCGCATCATCTGGGGCGGCGAGGACGCCCCCGATTTCAGGCCGACCTCGGAGTTCCCGGCTCACTTGCGGCTGCACGAACACATGCGCCAGACCAACGCGCAAGAAAAGGTCGTACTGCACACGCATCCCGTCGAATTAATAGCGCTCACACATCTGCCGGAATATCGCGATGAACCGGCCCTGAACCAGGCGCTGTGGAGTACTCATCCGGAAGTAAAATACAATTTGCCGAAAGGCGTGGGATTCGTTCCCTATGTGATTCCCGGCTCCGAAAAACTCGCGCAAGCCACCCTGGAATGCTTTCGGCGCGGCTACTCGGTGGTATTATGGGAAATCCATGGCTCCGTCTCGAGGGCAAAGGAGCCGATGGTTGCCTTCGACCTGATCGATATCGCGAATAAGGCCGCCTCGATCGTGCTCATGTGCCGCAGCGCCGGCCACACGCCAACAGGTCTGACAAAAGAGCAGTTGGATGAGATTGCGCGAACGTTCAAGCTGGAGGAATGATCCCCTTGCACCCGTCCCGGTTCCTGGCGTTTGATCTTGGCGCTTCAAGCGGGCGCGGTGTGCTCGGAGAAATCGCGGACGATCGGCTTCGGACTCGCGAAATATGCCGCTTCCCCAATGGCATGATTCAGGTGTGCGGCCATTTGCACTGGAACATCTTCAACCTCTTCGAGCAAGTAAAGAACGGGCTGAAGCTCTGCGCGGAGGAGCCGGAAACCATTCCGCTGAGCGTCGGCATCGACACATGGGGTGTTGATTTTGGCTTCCTGGCAAACGACGGCAGCATCCTCGGCCTGCCGTACGGCTACCGCGATAGCCGCACCGACGGCGCAATGGAATCGTTCTTCCAGAAAATCCCTCGTGAGCGTGTCTACGGATTGACCGGCATCCAGTTTCTTCAACTGAACTCCCTGTTCCAACTGGAAGCGATGGTCCGCGACAAATCGCCCCTGCTCAGTGTCGCTCGCGACCTGCTCTTCATACCCGACCTGTTGACCTACCTTTTGACCGGGGTAAAAAAGACCGAGTTCTCATTTGCCACAACGTCGCAGCTTTATAATCCCATAAAGGAAGACTGGGAAGAAGAGCTGCTGTCGGCGCTTGGGCTCCCTGGAAGCCTGATGCAGAAAATCGAGCAGCCGGGCGCGGTCTTCGGCGAGATCATGCCGGATGTCAGCAAGCAGACCGGATTATCGCCGATTCCGGTGATCGCAGTCGCCACGCATGATACCGCTTCGGCCGTTGCGGCCGTTCCCGCTGCCGGCAAAGACTGGGCCTATATCAGCTCCGGCACGTGGTCGCTGATGGGAATCGAGATCGACAAGCCCATCATCACCGACCAGTCATTGCGCCTGAACTTCACCAATGAAGGCGGCATGGAAAACACCATTCGCTTTCTAAAGAACATCGCGGGGCTTTGGCTGCTCGAGGAATGCCGCAGAGTTTGGGCGGAGAAGCGCCGCTGCGAATACGATGATCTCCTTGTCGCCGCAACGGGCGCCGTACCTTTCGCAGCTTTCATCGATCCCGATTGGAGCGAATTCCTCAATCCGCCCGACATGCCGGCGGCAATAGGACGCTCCCTCAAAAGCACGAAGCAGTCCGTTCCCGATTCCCCCGGCGCGCTGGTCCGCTGCATCCTCGAGAGCATGGCGTTGAAATATCGCCTCGTTCTCGATCAACTACGGCGATTGTCTCCAAAGCCGATCAACAGCATCCACGTCATTGGCGGAGGAGCACACAACCGCCTTCTCTGTCAATTCACCGCAAATGCGACCGGGCTTCCAGTTATGGCTGGCCCGGTCGAGGCGGCTGCGGTCGGAAACATCATGGCGCAGGCGCTTGCGGCGGGATGCGTTACATCGCTCGCCGGAATGCGCGAAGTCATCTCCCATTCATTCATTCTTGAGAAGTACGAACCCGAGCATGTGAAGGAATGGGAGACGGCTTATGATACATTCAGAGAAATTATAAGCGCACCAAGCCGCAATGCCTCGGAAGGGCGGATACCATGAAAAATACCGCCAATATGGAGAAGGCGTATCAAATCGCGAAGGAAAAGTACGAACGGCTCGATGTCGATACCGAGACAGCGTTGGCGGCGCTGGATGCAATCTCCTTGTCGCTCCATTGCTGGCAGGGGGACGACGTTGGAGGTTTCGAGAGGCCGGGCGCTGGACTGGAGGGCGGAGGGATACAGGTAACAGGCAACTATCCAGGCAAAGCGAGAACCGCGGCGGAACTCAGAAGCGACCTTGAAAAAGCCTACTCCCTCATCCCCGGCCTCCATCGGCTGAACCTCCATGCGATGTACGGTGAATTCGGCGGCAGACGCATCGAGAGAAACGAAATAGAGCCCCATCACTTTGAAGGCTGGATCGAATGGGCGAAAACTCAGCATCTCAAAATCGACTTCAATTGCACGTGCTTTTCCCACCCTAAAGCCGAATCCGGTTTCACGCTGAGCAGCAAGAATAAGGATATTCGTCAGTTCTGGATCGAGCACGTCAGCAGATGCAGGACAATCAGCGCGTTCATCGGGCGTGAGCTCGGCTCCCCATGCATCCATAACCTGTGGATTCCCGACGGCTCGAAAGATATTCCGGCGGACCGGCTGACGCATCGGGCTCTGCTGAAAGAATCGCTCGATGAGATCTACGCCGCTGAATATCCTGTGTCTGAAATGAAGGACTCCGTCGAAAGCAAGCTTTTTGGAATCGGGAGCGAATCGTTTGTGACAGGCTCGCACGAGTTCTACATGGGCTATGCGCTTAAGAAAGGCAAAATGCTCTGCCTCGATCTGGGTCATTTCCATCCGACTGAATCAGTCGCCGACAAGCTTTCATCAATCCTGCTGTTCTCGGACGAACTACTCCTTCACATGAGCCGCGGCGTCCGATGGGACAGCGATCACGTGGCCATTCTCAGCGACGATATGCGAGAGGTCTGCGGGGAGATCGTCAGGAACGATTTTATTACGCGCGTTCATCTTGCGCTTGACTTCTTCGATGGAAGCATGAACAGGGTGGGCGCATGGGTCATTGGCGCCAGGGCCGTCTTGAAAGCCTTGTTGATCGCGCTCCTGGAGCCAGCCGAGACGCTCAGGAACTTCGAGGAAGCAGGCGACTACTTCTCGCGGCTGGCGCTCATGGAGGAATTGAAAAGCATGCCGTTTGGCGCGGTGTGGGATTATCATTGTCTGAGGAAAGGCCTGCCGGCTGGCGACTCATGGCTGAATGAGATCCGGCGTTACGAAGTCGAGACGCTGCGCAAGCGTTCGCAGTCGACGCGAGGGATCACAAAGCCGCAGGATACAGGAAACCATCTGCAAGAGGGAGAGAAATGGCAAAAATAAAGATCGATGTCGAACGCAAAATCGGCCCCATCAATCCGAACATTTACGGCGGTTTCATCGAGCACCTGGGACGTTGCATTTACGGCGGAATTTACGAAGAAGGCTCTCCTCTCTCCGATGAACGCGGTTTCCGGAAGGACGTCCTGGAAATCATGAAGGGGTTGCGGCTTCCGAATCTGAGGTATCCCGGTGGAAACTTCGTTTCCGGCTATCACTGGCAAGACGGAGTCGGGCCCAAAGACAAGCGCCCCCGGAAACTGGAGTTCGCATGGAATACCGTGGAACCAAACCGCTTTGGAACCGACGAGTTCATCGAATATTGTAGAGCGATAAACACGGAGCCTTTCTTGTGTGTCAACCTCGGAACCGGAACGCCGGAAGAAGCCGCGGCATGGGTCGAATACTGCAACGGAACGGATGACTCCCATTACGCCAACATGCGCAGGGCAAACGGCTACAATCAGCCGCACAACGTCAAGTTCTGGGGCCTCGGAAACGAGATGGGAGGTTTCTGGCAGATCGGCGAGAAGAACGCTCAGGATTACGCCAAAACCGCCCGCGAAGCGGCGAAAATGATGCGATGGGCGGACCCATCCATCCGACTGGTCGGATGCGGTTTTCTGGAGCAGGTGGAGGGACCGTCATGGAATCTGGAAACGATCGATAAGCTCGCCGGCTTTATAGATTACCTTTCGTTGCATATCTACACCGGGAACTCCGATTATTACACCAATGTCGCCGGGCCAGTCCGCGCGCAGAGGCTGATAGATATATTCAACGCGACGATCACCATCGCCATGCATGGGAAGAAGGCGGCCCGACCGGAAATCGCCATGGACGAATGGAACGTGTGGTATAAGGCCTTCGGCGGCTGCATGGAGGAGCAGTACGACCTGTCCGATGCGCTTGCCGTCGCCGGCTTCCTCAATGTCATGCACCGCAACTGCACGACCGTCACACTCTCGAATCTGTCTCAGATGGTAAACGTTATTGCTCCAATATTTGCCGGCCCGGAAGGACTGTTTCTGCAGACCATCTACCATTCCTTCAAGTTGTACCGCGACCATTGCCAGCCCATCGCTCTCGATCCGTTTGTTGACTCCCTCGCCTATCAAACCGTGGTTCTCCACGAATGGAGCGGCGGCGGGCATGATTCTCCGGTGGAAACTGTCCCCTATATCGATGTTTCCGCCACCGTGAATGAGCCTGCGACCGAACTGAGCTTGGCCGTAGTAAACCGGCACAGGGAGAACCCGATCGTAGCGCAGATTTCTCTCGACTCTTTTTATCCCAAAAAAGTGTGCCGCGTCTTCGAGATCAATGGCCCGCAGGTGGATGCAAAAAATTCCTTTTCCGAACCGGACAACGTGAAAACAGTCGAAAAGAGATTCAATTCAGCGGCGGCGGAATTTCGTTACGAGTTTCCCGCTCACTCTGTAACCCTCTTGAAATTGGATTCGAAAGGAAAATCATGAAAGCGCCCACTCCAAAAGAACGCGTCCGGGCGGCCCTGAATTTCGAGGAAACCGACATCGTGCCGTATGACGTTATCTTTGAGCCGGAAGTCGATGATAAACTGACCGAATACTATGGCAGCCGCGATTGGGAAAACAGGATCGAGCAGCACATCATGTTCGTCGGCTATCCGGTTTTCGGCCTGCCGGAACTGCTCGATGACCGCCATGTAAAGGATGAATATGGCTGTGTCTGGGACTTCTCCGCGCGGCCGCTTCACCTGGTCAGTCCTCCTCTCAAGGAACCGGGCCTCGCCGGATACGACTTTGATGCAGTCCAGAGGACCGTCCTCGAGTCGCTGGACGAGGGCAGCGCCGAGCTTCTCATTCGCGAAAATTCGGACAAGTTCATCCTTGGCCAAATTAACTTCGGCTTGTGGGAGCGCTCCTGGACCCTCCGCGGCTTCGAAAATGCGCTGATCGACACTGTCCTCAACACGTCCTTTTACGAGGAATTGCTCGACCGCATCCTCGAGATGCACCTCGCAATGGTTGACCGTCTCTGTCAGTTCCCCATCGACGCCGTCTTCTTCGGAGACGATTGGGGCGACCAGCGCGGCGTCATCTTTGGGCCGGAGCGGTGGAGAAAGCTCTTCAAAGACCGCACCCAAAAACTCTATGAGCGCGCCCACCTGTTCGGCAAGCTCGCGATCACGCATTGCTGCGGCAATGTGTTCGAGATAATTCCCGACATGATCGAAATGGGACTCGATGCCCTCGAATCGCTCCAGCCCGAGGCGATGGACGTCTATGAAATCAAACGCAGATACGGCAAGAACCTGCGCCTGTGGGGCGGCCTTGGCACCCAGCAACTCCTTCCGTTCGGTTCCCCCCGCGATGTCCGCCGCGAGATACGCCGGCTCGCCTCCGAAATGGGCACCGGCGGCGGATACATCCTTGCCCCGGCCAAACCGATCATGCAGGAAGTCCCGGTTGAAAACGCCGTGGCCGTCATTGAAGAATTTCCCCAGAAAAAATGACGGTCTCGCGTCGTCGTGGAGGAGGAAGCTACTCCGTTCCTCCCGCTTGCGTTGGCGAAAATGTGGTGTTATGTTTTATTTGATTTTTTGTTCGAACGACTGATCCGAGGTTGGTGAGCGCCCGCGGGTAACGAACCATGCAACACCCTCAATCATGGCCGCAACAAATCTCCAGGGAGCGGCAATGAAAAAGAAAACGGAATCTTTTGTTACCAGAAGATTCTTTTTAAAGGCTTCCGCCACGGGAGCCATTCTATTGGCGGCACAACCACTGGCAGTTCACGCAGAATCAGGACCGCAACAGAAAGAGGAGGTCAAAATGGCTTACGAACCCAAGGATTTTAAGAGTCTGCTCGGAATGCAAGGCTTCAGTGACACCCTGCTGAACAACCATTTCACCCTGTACAACGGTTACGTCACCAACACGAACAAGAACCTCGAGTTGTCCCAGCAGTTGCTCAAGGAAGGCAACACGTATGGTTTCGGCGAGGTCAAACGAAGACTCGGATGGGAATTTAACGGTATCCGCCTGCATGAATTATATTTCGGTAATCTCGGCGGAAAGGCCGCTCTGAAAAAGGACGGCAAGCTTGCCAAAAAGCTGGCTGAGGATTTCGGCAGCTATGATGCCTGGGAAAAGGAGTTCCGCGAGGTCGGCGGCATGCGCGGCATCGGCTGGGCCGTCCTGTACCAGGATAATACCAACGGCCGACTCATCAATTTCTGGATTAATGAACATGATTGCGGGCATCCGGCAGGCTGCATACCGATCCTGATCATGGACGTCTTCGAACACGCCTACATGATCGACTACGGCACGAAAAAAGCGGGTTACATCGACGCTTTCTTCAAGAACGTAAATTGGGAGGCGGTCGAAAAACGGCTGAAATAGACTCTGCTCCTACGACCGGATGCTTTGGGATCAGGGCGCGAATTCTTCATGGGTTCGCGCCTTTTTTGTCCTCAATAAGTTGTCCCGTACATGCCATTTTCTAAAAGCAAACTTGACATGCATACTTAAGAAAAAAGAGGAGTGGGGAATAATGGCAAAATACGATAGAAAACGGCTGACCGGAGACATTGAGAGAAAGCGGAGAACTCTGTCTTCCCTGTCCGATGATCAACTGAAGAAGGAAGTAGAGCATACGCATAAATTGCTGGAATTCAGTCTTCCCACATGCCTGAGAAAACGCACGGAATCGATAGTCTCATCGCGCGCTCCCGGCAAGATAGAGACCGAGCTTGAACGTTTCACCTATGAAACCTACTGGCTGCAACTGTTGATCGACTACGAAAAACAGGTAAAGGAGGAAACCGAAAGGCGAAAAATCGCCTGATCCCCCAAGTCAGTCCCCAACGCCCCTTTCGGCTTTTCAGTCGGAATCGGGCGCCCGCGTAACATAAGGATGCCCCCGTTCCCGAAAATTTTTTTGGAAAACCAACCGCCTCCGCCGATTTCAACTAGAGGCACGGAAGGATGAGTTGCATAATGAAAGCACTTGTATATCATGGGGAATACGATCTGCGCCTCGATGACCGACCTCGATCAGGTGCGGGAGGCAGACGTATGAGACCTTCGATAAAAAAAGATGGCATAACAAGAGTTCTCCTGAGGCCGTAAACGACGGAAAGGAGGTGTGCGCTAATAACAGCCGATGCACATTTTCCCATGCTTGACCACGAACAGTAAAAGGAGAGACAAGATGAACACTAAGATCATATCAATCGTCCTGTGCATTGCACTGGTACTGCCGGTATTTGCGTGCGAAACGGTTACAGAAGAACGCAGAGGAACCGCTATAGGGGCCGGCGTCGGCGGCGCAACAGGGGCTATTGCGGGCGCGGCCATCGGTGACAGCACGACCAGCGCCGTAGTCGGCGGATTGTTGGGTGCTTTGGTTGGCGGCGCTATCGGCTACTATGCCTACGACCGCGAAAGAGACCAGGATGAAACAGCCCGCCTGTACGACTATGAACCGGCGGTCGAGGGCCGAGTCCTGAACATTGAGGAGGCTTCCGCCGTTCCGCAAACCGTTCGGCCCGGAGAAGAAGTCGATTTGCGAATGACCTATGCCGTTCTTACTCCCTCGCCCGGCGAGATGAGCGAAATCACGGAAATTCGCGAAATACGGCATGACGGCCAGCTTGTAGGCCGTCCTACAGTCACAGTCGATCGGGCCGGCGGGACCTATACGTCTTCGATTCCGCTGCGTCTGCCCCGCGATGCCGAGCCGGGCGTCTATCAGGTGACTGAGACAATCGAATCCGATTTCGGAAGAGATACCAGAGAGACGAGCTTCACCGTAACACAGAGATTCTAGAAGAGCGCAACAGCGAAAAAAACCTCTGTCCGGAATGCACTTCCGGGACGACGGGAAGATATTTCTTCCCGTCGTTGGACATTTTGAGAAGGGAGGTGTATTATGCCCAGGAGACGGCTCGCCGGAATGAAGGTCGCCATCCTGGTCACGGATTACTTTGAGCAAATCGAACTGACGGAGCCGAAACGAGCGCTCGAACAAGCGGGGGCCAAAACAGTCATAATAGCTCCCGAAGCTGGCGAGGTTCAGGGGTTTCATCATGACGTGAAGGGGGATATTTTCCCGGTCGACCTTTCCCTCGATGAGGCAAATCCGGACGATTTTCATGCCGTTCTCATCCCTGGAGGAGCATTGAACGCCGACTCGCTGCGAATGGATTTTCGCGCGAGAGAATTCGTTCGCCGTATCGATGAAATGAACAAGCCGATCGCCGTTATCTGCCACGGCCCCTGGCTGCTTGCATCCGCCGGCCTGGTGCATGGGAGAACGCTTACCAGTTATCACACCATTCAGGACGACATCCGCAATGCCGGTGGGCAATGGCTTGATCTGGAACTGGTTCGCGATCGCAACTGGGTGAGCAGCCGAAAGCCCGATGATCTGCCCGCTTTCAACAAGGGGATGATTCAGCTTTTTGAAGAATACAAAGCGCCCAAACGACAGCCGGCGGGCGTCCGCTCATGAAAACGGCGGCAAAGAAACAACCCAGCCCGGCCTCGGAACTCTCCGCAGGCTGGGCTGGTTCCGCCACAGCAACCCGGCAGGAAGGAAATATTCTGAACGAAAATCAATACGAGCAGGCGGACGAACGCACCGATCTGGCTCGCAAACGAAACGCCCTCGCGAATGAACGCACCTTCAGCGCCTGGGTGAGAACCGCGCTCGCAGCCGTCGCGGCAGGAGTCGGCATAGCAAAGTTGATTCCAACCGTCCGGGCTGAATGGCTGACAGTTGTGATAGGAGCGCTGTTCATTTTGGGAGGAATCATTCTCTTTCTGCTCTCAATTGTGCGATATCACGCCACAGAATCCGAGCTCCAACTGAGAGATTCACGGCAAATCTCCCTCTGGACGCTCGGTCTGATCATTTTTCTCTTTCTCGCTGGCTCAGTTCTCTCCCTGCTCCTTCTCTGGATGTAGCCTCCCCCGCCGGAAAACCGGCGCAACACTAACCTCCAAAAACCTTCATCCATGAAGCACTTTTTCACTTTCAGTGACATCATGTAAAAAAGAAGATTAATTAAGCAACTACGGCGTTTGAGCAGGTGCGCAGTGGACTGAAGTATTGGGATCGTGAGAAATACGCTCAGCAGGAAGATACTGCGGAGGTTCCGCTAGAAACATTTGTATCAGGCAGTAGGCGGGGGCGGCATGGTCCTTGGATTATGCCGCAGGAGGTGGACTCATGAGAATGTTGCTTTTTTTCATGCTTGCAGTTCTTCTTTCCGCGGCTGGTTGTTCGGCACACAAGGAGCAAGTGGGAAAGGAGTTGAGAAGACAAGCCCGCGACATGGGCGTCATAATCCCACGCGACGTAGTCCCGCCTCCTTATGTGATCGAGTCGTTCACCGGTGTTAATGCGGGTATGGTATCAGGCAACCTCGTCGGTCACTTCTCAAGAGCATCCGCCGACCCATATTTGCTGGTCAGCGAGGTGCTGAGCGGCCGCCCAACGGCCGGGGCTCACGGTTACGCCCCCTCTGAAGGCGTTCGCGCCATTATTGAGAAGGTCTCCGTTCAGCCTGATCCGGTCAGGTTGGGGGATTATCTCAACATTAACATCCGCTACGCATTACTGACCCCCGCCCACGACAACTGGATGAGAATTACGGAGACACGCGAGATTTTCTTCAATGAGGAGTTAGTGGGGAAACCAGTGGCTCGTCTTTCGCTTCCCGACGGGACCTACACCACGACCGTCAGGATCCGCTTACCTGCCGAAGCGCCCGCGGGAGAATATCTGGTTGTAGCGAGTATACAGACGGACTACGGGCTGGACGCTGAGGAGCTCCGTTTTAATATTTCGGAGCTCGAGTGAGTATACAGGCTGGAGCCGGAGTATCCGCCCTGAAGCGGGTCCAGGTTGCCGCCCAATTGGAAAGGGAAGGAGAAATGTTGAAAAAACTGGCGTTGGTTCTTGCTTTGCTGTTGACAGTAGGAATGACCGCGTGCGAAAGGGAAGGACCGGCCGAGCGTACGGGTGAGGAGATCGACGAGGCCGCTGAGGAGGCCGGGGAAGCTTTAGAAGAAGCTGGTGAGGAAACCCGGGAAGAATAGTCCGGGCAAAACCGGGATCCTTGTCCTCGTTAACAGGTGCCATTATCGCGTTGCCCAAGCTGAATTTTGGGAAATGAGGATCCAAAACGGGACGTTGAATCCGTCCAACGATCGCGATCGGAAGTGTCCCAGGAATTGCCGGCCGCGTCTTTTCAGGCCGATTCGGGGCGGCCCCACATCGCAAAGAAGCAGGCGAATCAATCGTCGGATGGTCTCGCGTTCCGCGAACGGCCGAAACGTCTGCTTCGGAAAAATGAAGATCCTCTCCTCATGAGATCATTGTCGCGATCAGTTGGCGGATGTGCCGCGCCCCCGTGTGGACTATCTTTATGAAAACCCGAATTACTAATGTCTGGTTTAACCTCAGTTCGAGTTACTGGTTTGTTCCGGCGCTTCTCGGCTTTGCAGCCGTCGGCTTATCGTACGGAGTATATGCTGTTGATGTTTATCTGCGCGAGAATGACGTCTCTTCGGTATGGTGGTTATACGGAGGCGGAATATCCGGTGCACGCACCATCCTTACCTCGATGGCCACTTCGCTGGTGACCATCGCCAGCGTCGTCTTCTCCATCTCGTTGCTTGTCCTCTCGACAACACTCTCTCAGTATGGTCCGCTTCTGATCAGAAATTTCATGCATGACAGAGCGAGCCAGGTGACATTCGGCATATTCGTCGCCACCTTCATTTACTGCTACTTGATGCTCAACCTGCTGAAGGGACAGCAAGTTGATTATATGCCCGGTCTCTCAGTCACGGTCGGTATCCTGCTTGGGATCGTCAGCGTCGGGGTGCTGGTGTATTTCATCCACCACATGGCCGCCTCGATTCAATCAGATAACGTGATAGCGACCGTGGGAAAAGATTTTGAAAAAACCATTGCGCGCTTATATCCCGAGTCCAAAAAGAACAACAACCGCCGCCCAACGAATAAGGTTGATCCGTCTGTTCCGCCCGATTTCGATCAGCACGCTTCGCCCGTACTCGCCGCTCAGGCCGGATACCTTCAGGCAGTTGACACACAGCACCTGCTCCATATCGCCGGCGAAAACGACCTGATTCTCCGATTGGGCTTCCGGCCGGGACTCTTTGTCAACGAACAACATGCCCTGGCCTTGGTATGGCCCGGTGAACGCAAGGATGAGCGCATTTGCCGCGAGATCAGACAAGGATTTATCTTTGGCACGGAAAGAACGCTCGAGCAGGATGTGGAATTCGCAGTTAATCAGATAATCGAGATCGCCGTCCGCGCGCTCTCTCCCTCTCTCAATGATCCGTTCATCGCGCTCACATGCGTCGATTGGCTCGGCGTCGGCCTGATGAAAATGGCGGAATCCGATATTCCGTCTCCCTATCATTACGACAAATCCGGAAAACTGCGGATAATCGCTCACCCCCTGGATTTCGTCGAGCTCACCGGCGAGATGTTTACCAAGCTCAGACAGTACGCAAACCTTAATGTTGCGACCACAATTCGCCTGCTTGAAGTCATACAGGAAATCGGAGGAACCGTCCAAAGAGAGCCGGACCGCGTCGCTCTCCTGAAACATGCCCTCATGCTCGAACGAGGAAGCCGCGCTCTTCAAATGCAACAGTGGGAGAGAAAATGCGTGGAGGAGAAATTCCGGCTGGCGGTCCGAGCATTGATGAAGGACGCCGGGCCGCCGGCCTATGACTCATACCGAAAGAGAAATTATGAAGGAAGGTAACTATGGCCCTTGAACGTGAATATGACGTCGTCGTCATCGGCTCCGGTCCGGCGGGCGGAGTCGTCGCTCCGAAATGTCGATCGGCCGGGAGAACTGTGGCGCTCGTGGAATCGCGCCAATTCGGCGGCACGTGCCCCAACCGCGGATGCAACCCGAAGAAAGTCCTTGTCGCCGCCGCCGAAATCATCCACCGAACCCAAAGTATGCGCGAAAAAGGAATCTGGGGCGCAGTTACCATCGATTGGCCCGAACTCATGCGCTTCAAAAAATCGTTTACGGATCCAGTCTCCGAAAACAAAAGGAACAGCTTCCAAAATGCGGGAATCGACGTCTATCAAGGGGAAGCGCGTTTCCTTGATGAACATTCGATTCGCGCGAACGAGCACGTTCTGACGGGAAAGCATCTGGTCGTGGCCAGCGGCATGATCACCAGAAAACTGAACATCGAGGGAGAGCACCTGCTCGTGGATAGTGAAGGCTTCCTCGAACTCGAGCAGCTTCCGGATTCCATCATCTTCATCGGAGGCGGCTATATAGCTCTCGAATTCGCGCATATCGCTGCGCTTGCGGGCGCCAAAGTCACCATTCTCGAGATGAAAAATACGGTTCTTCCGGGTTTCGACCAGGACATGGTTCGCCTGCTGGTGGAAGCCTCCAAAGAAATGGGAATCGAAATCCATACCAATGTGCAGGTGCAGTCGCTGTCACGCGAAGATGATCTCGTGAAAGTGTACGGCGGAAGCGGCGGACAAACCGAATTCCAGGCCTCGCTTGTCGTCAATGCCGCGGGACGCATTCCCGATGTCGGGCCGCTGAAGCTGGAGCAGGGCCATATCGAAGCATCTCCGCAAGGTATCGCCGTCAATGAATACCTGCAGAGCATCTCGAATGATTCTGTTTATGCCGCCGGCGATGTCGCCGCGAGCCCGTTCCCGCTGACGCCTGTGGCGGCCATGGAAGGCGGTATTGTGGCTGAAAATATCCTTCGCGGCAATACCGTAAAAGCCGATTATGCGGGAGTGCCGCAGGTTGTCTTTACGATACCGCCCCTGGCATCGACCGGAATGCTGGAAGATCAGGCGAGGGAACTGGGAATCGTGTACGAGAGCAGGTTCTACGAGACTTCTTCGTGGTTCTCATCAAGAAGAATAGGACTGAAATATTCCGGCGCAAAAGTGCTCATCGCGAAACATTCCCGGCGCATTCTCGGCGCGCATCTCTTCGGGCATAATGCGGATGAAGTCATAAATATTTTTTCAATGGCGATTCGGGGAAATCTCACGGCTCATAACCTTGAACGGATGCTGTGGACATATCCGTCCTCGACATACGAAATCAACTACATGCTGTAAGGAGGCGACTCCTGCTCGCCTCACACGATCCTCCTTTTTTCAAGGTGCCAAGACCCCGATACCTCGCTTCTTGCTCGTCTATCGATATGTTCCTGCGACGGAGAACGGTCCGTGCGCGACGGCGTTCTGCAGACGAAAGGGGAGGGATGATGTTTCATCATATTCTTGTCCCGCTCGATGGTTCCTCTCTGGCTGAACGCGTCTTGATGCAGGCAACCGCCTTGGCGAAGGCATTCGGGGCGCGAGTGACTTTTCTGAGGGTTCTTGAAGAACAGTGGGGGACATGTCTTCAACCTGTCGACCCGCTCGAGTGGGAAATGTGCAAGAGCGAAGCCAGATTATATCTGGAGGGCCTCGCAACCGCCTTTCAACAGGCGGGACTGCAGGCCGATTTCGCAATGTTCGAAGGATCCGCCGCGCAGCGTATCATGGACTACATTCAGTCGCACAAAGTCGACCTCACCATAATCAGCAGCCATGGGCGGAGCGGATTGAGCGAATGGAACTCCGGCAGCGTCATCAGCAAAATCATCTTGCGTTCCCGCGTCTCGACACTGATCGTGCGCGCGTACCTTCCCGCCCCCCAAGAAGGTGCAGGGTTCGAGCGCCTGATGGTCCCGCTGGATTGCTCCAAACGAGCCGAATGCGCGCTCGCGCCCGCAACCGCTCTTGCGCGTGCTTGCAATTCGCGCATCCTGATCGCGCACGTGGTGCGAAGGCCGGAAATGCCTTGCCGCACTCTGCCGACCGAAGATGACCTGGAACTCGCCAATCGGCTGATCGAGCGCAACCAACGTGAAGCGCGAAAATATTTTGAGACGCTGCGCTCCCGGATGCCCGGAGATGTTCACATCCGCCTTTTTGTGGATGAAAATGTTTCCGGCCGGCTGCACGAGTTGGTCAGAGATGAGAAAATCGACCTCGTTATCCTGAGCGCTCACGGGTTTTCCGGCGGCACAAAATGGCCGTACGGCAGTGTTGCGAGCAACTTTATTCTCTTCGGAACTGTTCCGCTGCTGGTTGTGCAGGACCTGCTGCCCGAGGAAGTCGAGTTTTCGGAGCCCGAACTGAGTGCCGTCCAAAAAAAAGGGCATTGAAATGGCGCAGAAGGTTCAGGAAATAGCGGAGCGCGTTTCCTCCGACGAGCGCCGGCCCGTCTCACCCTCGCTTGAACAGCACGCCCGGCTCGTTGCCACCCAACACGTTCTCCTGCATAAAGCGGGCAAAGCGCGCGCCATGCTGGACCGGCTCGAAGCGCAGGAGGACCTGCTGAACCGCGCGTACCGGCATTTCGCGACACCCGTAGTCAAGGAGCCGGGTCAATCCTACGCGGCTGAATGGGTGCTCGATAATTTCCACATACTTCAGCAGGCGGTGCGCGAGATCCGGGAGGACATGCCCGAGGGTTTTTACCGACGGCTGCCGAAACTGAAGGATTCCATCCCGGAGTTGATGCCGCGCGTGTATGCCGTCGCGCGTGAAATATTCCTCGCGTGCGCGGGGCATTTGCACATGGAGACTACCGTGCGCTTCGTGCAAGCGTATCAGGGAATCGCATCTCTTTCGATCGGTGAAGTCTGGGCGTTGCCGGCCATGCTGCGGGTCATTGTCGTCGAATATGTCTCGCGCGCGCTTTCCCGCCTGATTCGGCTTCCCCTCAAACCGGAGCAGACCCCCTCAGCCGTCCTCAAGCTGCCGGACGAGATCTCCGATGAGCAAATTGTCGCCAACGCCATCCTCAGTTTGCGCATGGTCGCCGATGAGGATTGGAAGGATTTCTTCGAGCGCGTCAGCTTGGTCGAACGGGCGCTCAGAAATGATCCGACCGCCATTTACCCCGCAATGGATTTCGAGACGCGGGACGCGTACCGCAAAAAGATCGAAGATCTGGCGCGAGCAGCCGGTGCAAGTGAAGTCGACGTCGCAAAAGAGGCAGTCGCTCTCGCCTTGGAAGACTCGAGAAGGGCGGGCTCGCCTCAAACGAGCCATGTCGGCTACTATGTTGTGGACGCCGGAAGGACGGCGCTGGAGCATCGCCTGCAGTACCGGCCCGCTCTCTTTTCCCGTCTCGGGCGCTGGCTGCTTGAGCATCCGTCCCCGCTTTACCTGTCCGCCATCTGGTCCACCACCGCCGCAATCGCGACGGTTGTCATCCTGTACGCCGCCTCGCTAAATGCGCCCGCGGCACAAATCTCCGTGATATGCCTCCTGTTCTTGATTCCGCTGTTGCGCATTTCTACCGGAATCATTAACTGGATCCTTACGCATGCGCTCCCGCCCCGCGTTTTACCGAAACTGGATTATCGGAAAGACTTCTTGGAATCCCGAATCATGGTGGTTATCCCCACCCTCCTGACGGATAGCGAAGAGATCAAGTCACTGCTGCGGCAGATCGAACGCCATTATCTCGCAAATGCTGATCCCCATATCTCGTTCGCCCTGTTGGGTGACTTTACGGACGCCCCCGCCAAGCACATGCCGGGCGATGAAGACCTTGTCGCACAAGCCGTCAGAGGAATCCAGGAGTTGAATGCGCGCCATCCCCGTGCAGGTTCAAATCCGTTCTCCTTCTTCAACCGCGAGCGCGAATTCAGTGCCTCTGAAGGCGTATGGATGGGCTGGGAGCGCAAACGCGGAAACCTGCAGCAACTCAACTACCTCCTGATGGGGAAACCGTCCACCTACACGGTCCGGCAGGGCGACCTCCAGATTCTGCCCGAAATCAAGTACGTGATAACGCTCGATGCCGATACGGTTCTTCCCCACGACAGCGCCCGAAAGCTGGCTGCGGTTTTCGCGCATCCCCTGAACCAGCCCCAATTTGACGCGGAAAATCGCTTGGTCTCAGGCTATACCATCCTCCAGCCCCGAACCGAGGTCCAGCCCACCAGCGCAAATCAATCCCTCTTTACCCGCATTTTCGTCGGCGATACCGGGTTGGACCTCTATACCCGTGCAGTATCGGACGTATACCAGGACCTGTTTGGCGAAGGCATCTATGTCGGTAAGGGAATGTATGAGCTGGCGGCTTTCGAGAAAACGCTCGAGCGCAAGCTGCCGGAAAATGCGATCCTGAGCCACGACTTGATCGAGGGATTGCACGGGCGAGTGGCTTTGGTGAGCGACGTCGTTTTCCTCGAGGATTACCCGCGCAATTTTCTCACATTCATGCACCGCCTGCACCGGTGGGCTCGCGGCGATTGGCAGCTTTTGCCGTGGCTGTTCTCCGGCAAGCTGTTTCATCGGGACGAACGCGTCAATGTGGCAAGACTTCCCGCGATCAGCCGCTGGAAAATTTTTGACAACCTCTGTCGCAGTCTTATAACACCCTGCCTGTTTGCTCTTCTGGTCCTCTCATGGTTCTGGTTTAAAGGATCCGCATTTGTCTGGACGCTCCTGTTCATTCTGGCGCCGGCAGTCCCTCTCGCCGCGGCCGTAACCATCGATTGGCGGAAAACCAACTCGATGCGCCTTGCTGTTATGCGCGCCGCACGCTGGTTCCTCGTCCTGGTATTCCTGCCGTACGAGAGCCTCGTTATGCTTCACGCCGTCCTGTCCACGCTTTTCCGGCTCGCGATCAGCCGAAAGCGCCTCCTCCAATGGACTACCGCGGCGCATGCAATCCACATCTTCAAAAAAGAGAGAATGATGCCGATGTTCTGGCAGCAGATGTTGTTCGCGCCGCTGATCGCAGCGATCACCGGCCTGGCGCTTGCATTTGCGCGCATACGCAGTTTTCCCGTGGCCGCCCCCCTCCTGTTCCTGTGGATTCTTTCTCCGCAAGTGGCATATCTTTTAAGCCGGCCGTACCGTAAGAAAAAGAAGGCGCTGCCGGACGACCAGCGCCGGCGGCTTCGCTTCATCGCTCGGCGGACATGGCTTTTCTTTGAGCAGTTCGTTGGACCTGAGGATCATTGGCTTCCTCCCGATCATTTCCAGGAATCGCCCCGCGGGCTGGTGGCTCACCGCACTTCGATCACCAACATCGGGTTAATGTTCATCTCAATCTCAGCCGCTTACGAATTGGGCTATATCGGCGCACTGAATATGGTCTCACGCCTGCGCAATGCTTTCGAGAGCATGCACCTGCTCGAACGCTACCGCGGACACTTCCTCAACTGGTACGACACCCGCACGCTCAACCCCCTGCCACCACGATATGTTTCGACCGTGGACAGCGGAAACCTTGCAGCATGTCTCATTGCGCTGAAGGAGACCTTGCGGGTTTACGCTGCTTACCCCGTCATGCCGCCACAGCGCTGGCAGGGGTTGACGGACACTATCGCGGTGCTCGATGCGGCCGCTCAAGACTTACGGCACGTCCCGCAAGGAGCCACCGATTCCCTGCTCCGGCAGTTGGCAATGATGAGGGAGCGCGTGGAGCGAGCCCAGCGGAACACGCCCTTGCGGATGTCCCTACTGAATGATCTTGAAAGCGATCGCGTCGAGCTTGAGCGTACCTTGATGGCGCTGATGAGCGATCATGTACAGACCCTGGGCGCCTCTTCCTTGAACAGCCTGCGCACCTGGTCGGAACGCATCCGCCATCACCTCTTTGACATGCGGCGCGAGCTGGATACCCTGACGCCGTGGCTGTCCCTCCTCGACAACCCGCCGCCATCTTTAAAGCCTTACCGTGATTCTGAAACGGCACTGCTTGCGGAAATCGAGGGAAAACTGCAGGGAGCACTCCATTTTAATCGAGTGGCGCCCGTGGCGCATGAAGTCCGGCAACTTATCCAGCGCCTGCGCGAACATGTGCGAAAAGATGCCTCCCTCGAAATCGAGCAACAACGGGCGAACGAGTGGCTGAATCGTCTCGAGCGCCAGGTCTTCGCTTCCGAGGAAAACGTGAGACAGCTTCTTGATGATTTCCAGGATCTGATACTGCTTGCCGAGATGAACATCCGGGAGATGCAATTCGGATTTCTTTTCGACTGGAAACGTGAAATCTTCCATATAGGCTATAACGTCGACTCCGAACAACTGGACAACAACCGCTACGACTTGCTCGCGTCGGAAGCGCGAATCGCCAGCATCGTCGCCATCGCGAAGGGCGACATCCCCCAGAGCCATTGGCTGCACCTGTCCCGGCCGCTCGCCCTTCTCGACGGCACGCGCGGTTTGTTGTCATGGGCCGGCACCATGTTCGAATATCTGATGCCCGCCCTGCTTCTCCGCCAGTACGACAACTCGCTGCTCGAACACAGCAGCCGCGCCGCTGTCAAGCGACAGCTCGAGTACTGCAAAAAGAAAGACGTGCCGTGGGGAATTTCCGAATCCGGCTATTACCGCTTCGACATCAACATGAATTACCAGTACCGGGCGTTCGGCGTGCCGGGACTCGGCTTCAAGCGAGGATTGAGCGAGGACTTGGTGATCGCGCCATACGCTTCACTGCTGGCGTTGCCGGTTCGCCCGCGCGAGGTCATGCAGAACGTCGAGCGCCTCATCCAACTGCAGATGCTCGGGTTGTATGGATTCTATGAGGCGGCCGATTATACGCCGGCGCGCCTGGTCCTGGGACAGGAGCGATCAATCGTGCGCTCCTTCATGTCGCACCATCAGAGTATGATCCTCCTCTCGATCGCGAATCACCTGCTCGACGATGTGATGGTCAGGCGCTTTCATGCCGACCCCGCCATTCAGAGCAGCGAATTGCTCCTCCAGGAGCAAGTGCCCTACGGAGCCCCCATCGAGAGATTCCCGATCGAAGAGGTTGCGGCCGCCCTCATGGCACATCTCCCAATAACGGCCACACCATGGCAGGCGCCGGTTCATTCGGCTTTTCCTCAGGCGTATTACCTGTCCAATGGAAACTATGGAGTGCTGATAACGAGCGCGGGCAGCGGCTGCAGCATATGGAAAGATATCGATGTCACCCGCTGGCGCGCCGATACGACACTCGATGACTGGGGAACCTGGATTTACGTCCAGGACCTGGACAGCGAACAAGTCTCCTCCGTCGGCTATCAACCGACCGCCACCTTGCCGCAGGACCGCGAAGTCTTCTTTTATCCTCACAAGGCGGATTTCCGCTGCAAAATGGGCGACATCATTGTGCATATGGAGGTGACCGTGCCGCCGGAAGACGACGGTGAAATCAGACGAATAACCATCACGAATCAGAGCGCGTGGCCGCGGCGCCTCGCAATCACCAGCTACGCGGAAGTGGTGCTCGCGCCGAGGGAGACCGATCGCAGGCATCAGGCCTTTAACAAGATGTTTATCGAAAGCTCGTTCGAAGCCGGACTGAACGCGCTGGTGTTCAACCGCAGAACCCGGTCGCCGGGCGAATCCCCCGTTCATCTCGTCCATATGCTCATTCTCGAACCGGGAATCGGACCGGCAGGCATGCACGAAACGGAACGGCGCAATTTCATCGGCCGTGGCAAAAGCCTTCGCGCTCCCGCGGCCATCGGACGCGAAGGTCCTGTCATGTCGAATACTACCGGCGCAACACTCGATCCCATCATGGCGCTCGGCCAGGAAATCATAATCGAGCCGCACGCATCCTTGCGGGTTGCATTCATTTCGCTGATCGCCGAAAGACGAAGCCAGGCGCTTGACCTCGCGAACCGGTACCAGGAATGGCATATCATCGACCGCGCTTATGAAACGGCCCGGGCCCGAAGCGAACTCGAGCTGCGGCAACTGAAGGCGCAGGTGGATGACCTGCAGCGGTATCAGCAGGTGCTGTCCCTGTTGATGTATCCACACCACGCCTTGCGAGCCGAGCCGGCCGTCCTGGCGGCCAATTCGAAAGGACAACCGTCCCTGTGGCCCTTCGCGATTTCCGGAGACTACCCGCTACTGCTCGTCCGCATCGGGAGAGAAGAGGAAAGCCCTCTGGTGCGCGAGTTGCTCAAGGCGCACACCTACTGGCGAAACAGAGGTTTGAAAATCGATCTGGTCATCCTCAACATGCGCGAGACCGGCTACTCGCAGGAGCTGCACAACCATCTGGTTCGACTCCTCGCCCAGTCCCAAAGCGACACGTGGTTGAATCAGCGGGGAGGCATCTTCATGCTTCGAGCCGATCAGATGAGCGGGAACGAGCAATGCCTGATTGAGACGACCGCCCGAGTTATTTTGGACGGCGAGAAGGGCTCCTTCGCGCAGCAGCTTGAAAAACTCCAGAAGCCTCCCGTTTACCTTCCCGCTTTTGTCCCAACACCGCCGCCGGAAGCCCAAACCAATCTGTCGGCGCCCCCCGTTGAGCGACCCCGGGACCTTCTGTTCGATAATGGAATCGGCGGTTTCAGTCCCGATGGAAAAGAATATATCATCTACATTCAACCGGACCGGTGGACGCCGGCCCCGTGGATCAACGTGGTCGCCAATGCGGAATTCGGTTTCTTTGTTTCCGAGGCCGGAGGCGCTTGCACGTGGGCCGCCAACAGCGGAGAGAACCGACTCAGCTCGTGGAGCAATGACCCGGTGCTTGACCGGCCCGGCGAGGCGCTGTACCTGCGGGATGAAGAGACCGCCGAGGTCTGGTCGCCGACTCCCCTGCCCGCCGGAACAACGCTTCCCTACCTCGTTCGCCACGGCGCCGGCTATTCAAACTTCGAACACAATAGCCACGGCATCAGGCAAATATTGACTCTGTTCCCGGCCGAAAATGCGCCACTCAAGATCGTGCATCTCAGGCTCGAAAACCTCTCCCAGCGGACCAGGCGAATCACCGCGACCTACTATGTTGATGCCGTCCTCGGCAACAGCCGGGAAAATATGCAGCAATACGTCATACCCGAATACGACCAGGGGGCGCACGCAATTCTCTTGCGCAACCCTTACAACGTCGATTTCGGCGAGCGCGTTGCATTCCTGGCCACACAAAGGGAACCATTCGGATTTACCACCGATCGCACCGAGTTCCTCGGGCGGGCAGGCGACTTCAAGTTGCCGGCAGCCCTGAAAAGGGTCGGCCTGTCCGGAAACGTAATCGCGGGAATTGATCCCTGCGCCGCGATTCAGTTGCACATCGATCTGTATCCGAAAGAAGCGGTAGACGAGTATTTCCTCCTCGGACAGGGGACCGATCGACAAGCGGCTCTGGACATCATCGCGGAATTTCAGGAGCCGGCCCGCATCGAATCCGCATTGACGGAAACCAGGAGGAAATGGAACTCCCTTCTCGATCGGGTGCAGGTGGATACGCCCGACACCGCGATGAATCTGCTGCTCAACCGATGGCTCCTGTACCAGAACCTCTCGTGCCGGGTCTGGGGCCGAACCGCCCTCTATCAGTCGAGCGGAGCATTCGGGTTTCGCGACCAACTGCAGGATGTGGTGGCCCTCTGTCATACAGCCCCGGATATCGCGCGAGCGCACATCCTGCGGGCCGCACGCCACCAGTTCGAGGCGGGCGACGTGCTCCACTGGTGGCACCCGCCGGCCGGCAAAGGAGTCCGTACGCGCACCTCGGACGACCTGCTGTGGCTGCCCTTTGTAACGGCAAAATATGTTTCGGAAACCGGAGATGTCACCATCCTCCATGAGCAGATCCCTTTCCTGCACGGAGACCCCCTCAAGCCGGATGAGGCCGAGCGCTACGGACAGTATCCGCTCACCGTCGATATCGCTTCTCTCTATGAGCACTGCCGCCGCGCCATTAGAAAAGGTATCACCGCCGGACCCCATGACCTGCCGCTCATGGGAACCGGCGACTGGAACGACGGAATGAGCAACATCGGCGCCAAAGGAATTGGCGAGAGCGTCTGGCTCGGCTGGTTCCTGTGCGCCGTGCTAAATGAATTCATTCCGATCTGCAGACTGCTCGATGACGAAGATAGCGCTTCCGCTTACTCGCGCCGAATCGAGCGCCTGCAAAAAGCAATCGAGACCCATGCGTGGGACGGCGAATGGTACCTGCGCGCCTATCACGATGACGGCTCGCCTGTCGGTTCTTCGCGAAACGCCGAATGCAAGATAGACTCCATCGCCCAATCATGGGCCGTTTTATCCGGAGCGGGCGATCCCCAACGGAGCCAGAGAGCAATGAACGCGGTCCTCCAGCACCTCGTGCGATTGGAAGAAAGACTTGTGCTCCTGTTTACGCCGCCATTCCATAGGACGTCGCACGATCCCGGCTATATCAGGGGATACCCGCCCGGAATTCGCGAAAACGGCGGCCAATACACGCACGCCGCTCTCTGGGTCGCCTGGGCCTTCACCAAAGTGGGCGAAGGCGAGTGGGCCGAATCTCTGTTCCGACTGTTGAACCCGGTGTATCACGCCGATTCACCCGAGAAAATGGAACGCTACCATGTGGAGCCGTACGTCGCCGCCGCCGATGTCTATGGCGTGCCTCCATTCGTCGGGCGCGGCGGTTGGACCTGGTATACCGGCTCTGGCGGATGGATGTACCGGCTCGGTCTCGAGGCCATCCTTGGCCTGCGCCGGCGCGGTCAATTCCTCGAATTCAACCCCTGCATCCCGAAATCGTGGCCGCAATTCAAGATCACATATCGCTTCGGCGCCGCCGAATATCATATCCGCGTGGAAAATCCCCAAAACATCAGCAAAGGAATAAAATACGTTGAAATGGATGGAAGGCCCGCCCTCGATAAACGAATCCCTCTCAAAGACGACGGCCGCCGGCATGAGGTGATCGTGCGAATGGGGATCGACTGAACGACAACCAGGTGTTCCGCTATCCATAAAAAAATTCCGGGAACGCAACTTAACGCTGCGTCCCCGGATTACGAAGACAAGGTTCGGGCGGCTTACCTATTCAGCCTCATCCTCCAGAATTGTGACAGTCACTTGCCCGGGTCCCTCAAGAGCCTCGCCGGAAAGCGATGGGCCCACATAACTCGCTTCAAACGTTATGGTGTTATCGAAACATGACGCAGTTTTAAAAGCGGCGCCCGTAAAAAACGGCAGCGCGTGCCATATCTCGCCGAAAGCATGCGTCGTGGTGTCAAAACTCCCCTGCCCGAAAATCGTCCACGTGGCGCCCGGCCTGATGCCAATAGGCTTTCCACTGCCATCCTGGAGAACATTATGGTTCCAGGTGAAAACATCTCCATAATAGGTGACCCAGAATCCGTAAAACGACATGCATGTGTCTGCGCATGTCGGACAGACGCTTATATTGAGCCCCTGCACTTGACCCGAGACTACATCAAACTCGATCTCTTCCCCCTGGGAGGTCGCTCCAAGGTAATGCCCATCGATCGGGACAGCCGCCTCCACAACAACAGCAAACATGAAAATGAAAAGAATGACTGTTACCGCTGTCAATGACTTGACCATTTTTGGTATCCCCCCAATTCTGCCAAAGCCAGTTTCACAAAAACGAGTTCTTACGATTAACATCACCTCCCCCGCCTCTTCAAATATCCGCTTATAATAGTCCTGAATCGCCATCTCCAATAACTGTTCAGCAGCGGCAGGCGGCTATGTTAATCAATTGCGATAATTATATCATATGTTTATCGTTTTGAGCACAGATCCATGAACTTTTTCCATTTTTCCTCTGCGCTCTTTGCGCCTCTGCGGTTAAAAAATGAACCCTTGTCCAAGGACAACCTCGTAGAACCAGCAGGCGAATCTTTCAATTATCTTTGGATAGCAGAATGATATTGTGATCCAGGGCGGTCTTATTTGTCGAGCTTCGAGAAATCGGGCGCCTGTTTGTGATAATCGGTATTCTGCTCAAAGGTATACGCCGCCCGCAGTATCGTTTGCTCGTCGAAAGGCTTGCCGATAATCTGCAGCCCGATGGGCAGGTGGTTAGACGAGAATCCGCAGGGAATGACCACCGCGGGGATGCCGGTAAGATTCACGTTCAGGGTGAATACGTCGGAAAGGTACATCTGGAGCGGATCATCGACTTTCTCGCCGATCAGGAACGGCGGCGTCGGCGTTGTGGGAGTGAAAATGACGTCGCATTTCTTGAAGGCTTCTTCGAAATCCTGCTTGATCAGCGTTCTCACTTTTTGCGCTTTGAGATAATACGCGTCGTAATAACCCGAGCTGAGCGCAAAGGTGCCGAGCATGATGCGGCGCTTGACTTCCGAGCCGAAGCCTCCGCTCTTGGTGTTGTAGTACATGTCGAACATGTCGCCCGACGACGGACTGCGGTAGCCATATTTGACCCCGTCATACCGCGCCAGGTTCGAGCTGGCCTCGGCGGGCGCAACCACATAATACACCGGCAACCCGTACTCGGTATGCGGCAGGGAAATCTCGACCGATTTCGCCCCCAGACCCTCGAGCAGCTCGACAGCGGCGCGCACAGCACGCGCCATTTCAACGTCTATCCCTTCAATAAAATATTCGCTGGGCACCCCGATCCGCAGCCCCGCCACATCTTTCACCAGACTCCCGGTGAAATCAGGGCTCTCGACTTCCGCCGAGGTCGAATCCCATGGATCATGGCCGGCAATTACGTTCATCAGCAAAGCCGTATCGGTCACATCGCGAGTGAGCGGCCCAATCTGATCGAGCGACGAAGCAAAGGCTACCAGCCCATACCGTGAAACCCGACCATACGTCGGCTTCAGTCCGACTATCCCGCAGAATGCGGCCGGCTGGCGAATCGAGCCGCCGGTATCAGAGCCCAGTGAAAGAATCGTTTCGCCCGCGGCGACGGCAGCCGCCGAGCCTCCGCTCGATCCGCCGGGCGCACGCGCCGTGTCCCACGGGTTCCGCGTCGGCCCAAACGCCGAATTCTCGGTCGAAGAGCCCATCGCGAATTCGTCGAGATTCGTCTTGCCCACAAACACACAATCAGCCGCCTTCAAACGCGCGACCACGGTGGCATCATACGGTGCGACAAAGCCCTTGAGAATTTTCGAGGCGCATGTGGTTTCCGTCCCCATCAGACACATGTTGTCCTTGAGCGCAAGCGGGATTCCCGCCAGCGGCGAGAGCGCCGATCCCGTGCGTATCTTCTTATCGACTTCCTCCGCCTTTCGCAAGGCTTCCTCTTTCATCACGGAAAGATATGCCTTCAGGAGCTGATCGCGCCGCTCGATGTTTTCAAGCACCTGCTCGGTAATCTCTGTCGATGTCGTCTCGCCCGACCGAAGCATCTCGCTCAGCCGATGAGCCGGAAGCAGCGCCAGATCCTTCCCATTCCTGTTCTGCATCGTCTTCCCTTACTCGATTACCCGCGGAACCACATAAAAATTGTCTTCGCGCCGGGGCGCATTCGCCAAAAGCTCGGAAATGGGAGAGGATCCCTCGCGCACCTTGTCCTCGCGCATCGGGGTCTTCTCGAAAAACATGTGCGATGTGGGCGCAATCCCGCTAGTGTCCAGCTTTTCCAGCTTTGCCACATAATCCAGTATCTCATTCAATTGCGAGATGAAGCCCTCAAGCTCCTTCTCCTCGAACCGCAGGCGCGAGAGCTGGGCGACGTGTTCAATAATCTCGCGGGTTATTTTCATCGTCGATCTCCATTGTCAGTTCGTTTCCATCGAGGAATTATACAGAATCGGCCCAAGCATCGCAAGTCATTCCCAATCGACAAGACAACCTGTCTAGCGGTTGCGACAGAGAATGGCACAGGCGAAGGGGCTGGCTCCATTTACGAAATGTGAAGGGGACTGACACCATTTACAGAATTCGTCTCAAGATCAATTTCGCCCACGCGCTGAGCCCCCACGCGCCTCCATTACATTCCCCCTTTTTAAAGGGGGACTCAGGGGGATTCCCCTTTCCGCCTCCCCGGAGCCCAAAGCTGAGCGAAGCGAAGTCCCGCGCTGCGCGGGGTGGATTCGGGCGTGTCCCCGGAGCTTGTCTCATTGAATAGTAGAATGGCGACTGTCCCCGGAACAAGAACCAGTCGCTCAATCGTCGGACAGTTACCCCTTTCTCTGCCGCTTTGACAAGGCCGAAACGCTGTGCTACGCTTTTTAGGATGAGCAAGAACATCCTCTTGATCGCCCCCCATATCCACGATTTCGCCGCATACGACCTCTGGTTGAAACCGCTCGGCCTCCTCTATGTTGCCTCGGCCGCCGAGGCAACCGGCTACTCTGTCCGCTTGATCAACTGCCTCGACCGCCTGCATCCGGCCGCACAGACACTTGACCGCAAACATCGTTCAAGATCAAACGGAAACGGAAAGGGCAAATTCAGCTTCGAGGAAATACCAAAACCCGCTCCCCTCGCCGCGATACCCCGTACATTCAAGCGCTACGGAATACCGCGTGACGTCTTTCGAAGAGAGCTCGAGGCCGGACCTCGTCCGCATGCCATAGGCGTCGGCTCGATGATGACCTACTGGTATCAAGGTGTGGCAGAAACAATACAAATTGCGCGTAAAGTCTTCTCCGATGTGCCCATCATTCTGGGCGGCATATATGCTACGCTTTGCCCCGACCATGCCCAGAGTCATTCGGGCGCCGATTACATCATTCAAGCGGCGGGCGAGCGGCAGTTCACCGAACTGCTGCAAAAACTTGTCGGGCCCGGAGAAATCCGCGACCACCATAAGAACGGCCCGGCCTACCATCTGCTCGAACACGTCGATTCCGTGAGCATGACCACATCATACGGGTGCCCGTTCGCATGCGCCTATTGCGCCTCCAAATTGCTTCGCCCCGCTTTTCGGCAGAGACCGGTCCGTGAGGTCGTCACTGAGATAGAGCACTATCGACGACAACGAGATATCCGCGATATCGCTTTTTACGACGACGCGCTCCTTGTGAATCGGGAGAACCACATCAAACCGATCCTGCGCGAATTGATCGACGGAAAAATAAACGTCCGCCTGCACACCCCCAATGGGCTTCACGCAAACATGATCGATGAGGAACTGGCAACCCTGATGAAGAATGCCGGTTTCGCAACCATCCGCCTCAGCGTCGAAAGCATTGATCCCGCACTCATGAACGACTCCTGCATGAAGGTCACCGCCGCCGGATTCCGGCGCGGCGTGCACAATCTGATCGAAGCGGGATATGAGCCGGCCTCGCTCGAGGCTTACGTCCTGATGGGCATGCCCGGCCAGCCGCCCCAAGCAATCGAGGAAACCATGCGATTCGTCCACGGCGAAGGCCTGCTCATCCGGCTGTCCGATTTCTCCCCCATCCCCGGAACCCCCTGCTTTGAGGCGGCGAGGACGACGTGGAACCTGGACCTCGGTGAGCCCCTCCTTCACAACAGCTCGGTCCTCCCCTACCTTGTCCCCGGAATGCTGGAGCAGTACCAAGATCTCAAAGCGCTCGCCCGCTCCCTCAATGCAAACCTTCGTGACCCTGCGCTCGAATCCTGAGATATCCGCATCCACGCTGTTCCATCCCGAAAATCAGCCGCTTCTTTCTGCTATTGATCAGTTTTCTTTGGATTTTTTTGAGAAATGTTTACTCATCGCAACGCTCGCCATGCTCAACTAGCAGTTTCCGGCCGCCAATCGTTTCAAATGAAACGCTATTAAAACAGTTGAAACATGTCCGCCAGTTTCATGAAACGCCTGATACCGAAGGAGTTCCGCGCCTAAAACACCGACTGAGGCGCTTTATCAGCGAGCAATACACGAGCAAGTTGATCAAGATTGTCAATATTGTTCTCGCAACAACTAATTGAAATTGCAACCCTTAGCTTATCTTAATCTAGTACCTGCGCCCGGGAAACCGACCGGCCGGTCGCTTCCTCCATCGAGCCGGCAAGACCAACCTCTTTTTTACTGGCACAGTAATTGCTCTTCTAATAACTGATGTTTGTCTGCATGCAATTGCAGTGGGGTCGCGCAACGACCCGCAGACATCTTTCTCCTCATTGGGCTGGGTGTTTGGGGTGGCACCCAGCCTTCTCTCCTTTCGGCGCCGACTTCATTATCATCTTCGTTCAGCCTATCAGCCGATTCATGTCCTCATCTCCAATTATGATATGATCCTTGATTGACTATGGGAAGTGTTGCGCCTGCATCCGCCTCTCGAAGCCGTCAATTAAACGAGATAACAAGTCGATGACGAAGATATCTGCGGAACTAAAACTCTTCCTCGCATGCTGCATGATCACCCTGCTTTTGCCCGCCTCGCATGCCCCTGCCGAACATATCCCTGCGGAACAGGTTGAAGAAACCTTACGCAAGGCTGCCGCATATTTTCAATCCATTTCGACGAGCGGAGGGTATGCGGGCATTTATTCGCTTGATCTGGAGAAGCGATACGGGGAAGGGCTCTACGAGCCGGTAAGTCCGACGCAAATCTGGGTGCAGCCGCCGGGAACTCCCGCTATCGGGGACTCTCTTCTGCGGGCGCACCTGATCACGGGCGAATCGATGTATCTGGCGGCGGCAAGGGAGGCGGGAAGGGCTCTGTGCTGGGGGCAGCGAAAAGCCGGGGGCTGGGATCACCTGGCGGACGTATCCCGTCTGCGACCGGATTCGGTATATCCGGAGCGGAAGAGAGGTGCATGCACATTCGATGACAACATCACGCAAGGAGCTTTAAGTTTTCTGATCAACCTGGACGCAGTTCTGGACGAGGAGTGGCTGTCAGATTCCATACGCCTCGGTCTCAACCATATCCTCGCGAGCCAATTCGAGAATGGAGCCTGGCCGCAGTGGAATCCGCTGAAGTGGTGGCATTATTTTTTCAATGGATACCATGACTATTATACGTTTAACGACGGGGCGATAAACGATTGCATCAAAGTTCTGCTGAAAGCGCATGGGACGTTCAAGGAAGATGCCCTTCTGATAAGCGCTGCCTCCGGAGGCGATTTTATCATTTTCTCTCAGCGTGCCGGTCCCCAGGCGGGCTGGGCCCAGCAATACTCGCACGACATGGAGCCCGCCCGGGCGCGATCCTTCGAGCCGCCCGGACTATGTTCGGCAGTCACCGCACGCAATATAACCACCCTCGTCGATTTGTTCTTATACACCAAGGACGAGCGATTCCTTGCTCCCATTCCGGCGGCAATCGCGTGGCTCGAGGAATCGAAGATCGGAAAAAACCAGTGGGCGCGCCTGTACGAACTGGAAACCAACCGGCCCATCTACGGCGACAAGGATGGAAAGATTCACTACGACTACAATGAGATCAGTGAGGAGCGAAAACGCGGGTATGCTTGGCAAGCCGAATTCGGAATAGCGAGCGCCATCGGGTATTACAACGAAGTCAAGAAGATTGGTGCGGCCGAATATCTGGCCCGAAGTTCGAGTCCGATCAACCCGGCACAGCGCGTTCAGAAAGCGGATCAGTTGGGCCAGGAGGTCAAAGCGATTATTGCCAGTCTCGACGAGAAGGGCCGCTGGATTGATGACGGGAAAATATATTCTTCCACGTTCGTCCGGAATGTAAACCTGCTGTGTGACTATCTGGAACTGGTCGCAGTGTCTCCATAAGCGAAAGGGACTGGCTCCATTTACGGAACCAGCGGCGGGGACTGTCCCAAGCGAAGGGGACTGGCTCCATTTACGGAACCAGCGGCGGGGACTGTCCCAAGAATTACGGGCCGGTCTTTTCGGCCGTAGATTCGGGGCTGTCCCCAAGCATCATGGTGCCTGTCCCCGAAGCAAAAACCAGTCGTTCAATCGCTGGACAGTCTCGCTGTCCCCAAGCATCATGGTGTCTGTCCCCCGAAGCATGACCGCAGCGATCACATGCCTATGACGCTGACCTTGCCTGGCCTGCCACGCGCCTCGCGCGGTTCACCGCCTCGCCGAATCCCCCTAGCACGGTAGGCGCGAATTCATTCGCGCTCTCTTTCGCACCTTCCGCCTGCATATCTCGGCACATGCATCGGTGGCACAGGCTTCCAGCCTGTGGCTTTCAATTCCATCTTCTCTGCCCTAGCATTGCTTTGCCGCAGAATATGCGATATCATTGAAAACGTTCCTGTATCCGATCACTCTTTGTAGTAACAGCGGAACTCGCACTATCCCATTTCAGGAGTACGCAGCTTGCAGGGAAAAATCATATCTCATTACAGAATCATCGAAAAGCTCGGCGAGGGCGGCATGGGCATCGTTTATAAGGCCGAGGACCTCAGGCTCGAGCGGGTCGTCGCTCTCAAAGTCATATCTGAAGACCGGGAAAAGGACAGCCAGGCCCGGGAGCGCCTCACTCGCGAGGCGAAAGCCGTCGCACGGCTGGACCACCCCAACATATGCCCGATCTATGAGATCGATGAACACGAGGGACATTCGTTCATTGCAATGGCGTACGTCGAGGGACGCACCCTGAGAGAGATTCTTCTTACCGGCCCCCTCGACGTCGACAAGGCGATCGATATCGCGCTCCAGGCGGCGGAAGCCTTGCAGGAGGCGCACGCCAGAGGAATCGTTCATCGTGATTTGAAATGCGCGAACATCATGGTCACTCGCGGCGGTCAGGTGAAGGTGATGGACTTCGGCCTGGCGCGAATGGAAGGCGTCGAGATAACCAAGCCACATTCGATCACCGGCACCATCGCCTACATGTCTCCCGAACAGGCCGAAGGCAGGCCGATCGACCACCGGACGGATATCTGGTCGCTCGGCGTGGTCCTCTACCGGATGTTGACCGGAGCGCGCCCGTTCCGCGGCGATACCGCATCCGAAATGATCAGCTCGATCCTGAAGGACCGGCCGCAACGCATGAGGAATGTCTTCCAGGAAGTGCCCGAAGCGCTGGAGTATGCCGTCCAGAAAATGCTGCAGAAAAACCCGAACGACAGGTACGAAAACATGGCCGCCCTCATCGCTGATCTGCGCCGCATCAAACAGGGCGGCGCCGGAAACTCGATCCGGCCGGCCGCAAAGGTGCCTTCCGTGGCCGTGCTCCCGTTTGCGGATATGAGCCCGCAGAAGGATCAGGAATACTTCTGCGACGGCCTGGCCGAAGAAGTCATCAACGCGCTGGCGCAGCTCAAGAACATGCGCGTCATCGCTCGGTCATCAACGTTCTCGTTCAAGGGAATGGAAAAAGACATCCGCGACATCGGCCGCGCGCTCAATGTCGATGCCGTCCTGGAGGGAAGCGTCAGGAAGGCGGGCAACCGGCTCAGGATCACCAGCCAGCTCATCAATGTCGACGACGGCCACCACCTCTGGTCGGAGCGGTACGACCGCGAGGCCGGCGACATTTTCGCGATCCAGGATGAAATCACGCATGCCATCGTCGACAAGCTCAAGGTGAAACTGCTCGAGGAGAACCGCGGAACCCTCTGCAAATGCCAGGAGATGGACCTCGAGGCCTACGACCTGTATCTGAAGGCGCGCCACTCATTCAACAAGTGGACCGAAGAAGGGATCAAGGCCGCAATCGAACTTTTCAGAGAGGTCATAAAGAGAGTCCCCGATTGCGCGCTCGGCTATTCCGGCCTCGCCGACTGCTACAATGTCCTCCCCTTTTTCAGCGCAATCTCATCGAGACGAACCTATTTCACGGCCAAAGAGGCCGCGCTGAAAGCCCTTGAACTCGATGAGACGCTCGGAGAAGCGCATGCGTCGCTGGCATCGATTCTCATCCGCTATGAATGGAATTGGGAGGATTCGCAAAAGGAATACAGACGGGCGCTCGAGCTGAATCCCGGCTACGCGACGGCTCACCACTGGTATGCGATGTACTTCATGTACGCCGCCAGATTCGACGAAGCCATCGAAGAGATCAAACAGGCGCATGAGCTCAATCCGCTGTCGCCGATGATCAACGCGAATTTCGGAATGATCCTCTTTTATGCCGGCTTCGAGGACATGGCTATCGATAAATTCAAGAGAGCGATCGAACTCGATCCTACGCTTCCTTACGCCCACATGCAGCTTGCCGGCGCCTACTTCCAGAAAGGGATGCTCCAGGAGGGGCTCGCGGAAATCGAGAAAGAAAAGCGCATCTGCGAGAACCGCAACCCCGGCGCCGAGGCGTTCCTCGCATCGTTCGTCGCTCGCATCGGCATGAAGGACGAGGCCGTGCGAATCCTGCGCCGCCTGTTGGAAACCTCGAAAAGGATGTACGTCTCGCCCTATGCGATCGCGCGCATCTATTCCGCCCTCGGAGAGAATGACGAGGCCTTCAAGTGGCTCCAGAAAGCATACGAGGAGTGCGACCACTGGCTCTGCTTCCTCAAGGTGCATCCAAATAGCGACAGCTTCAGTTCCGACCCCCGCTTCTCCGCAATGCTGAGAAAAATAGGATTGCGGTCGTAGCGCAGGCATATTGCCTGCAATCTTCCCTCATCGACAAAGCGGAGCGCCTAAACTGCTGAGCTACCCGAGGTCACCACCTTGGCGCGATCCCGCGCCCCGCGGGATCATTTCTGACTTAGCTCTTTTGTCATTCTGACCCCGCGCTTCGCGGGGGAAGAATCTCTCTTCTTCAACCGCCGATAACCGCCGACACGCGCCCGTTGATTCATCCCGCGCCCCGCGGGAACGCGCCTTTTCTTCGTCGTCATTCCTGCATGCCTTGGGCAGGAATCCAGAATACGCGGCGTCAGCCATGCCTGCCACGCGGCTCGCGTGGTCATACTAATCTACCTCTTCTCGTTGAGCAAAGCGCCTAAACTGACCGCGCCTCGCGGGAACGTGCCCGTCCACTCTTCCTGTTATCGCCGGAGTGTGTTTCCCCCTTTGGAAAAGGGGGACTAAGAGGCTGTCCCATAATTATGTTTTTCAAGACGCTCAGACCTGTTAAGGCATTGCATGCTGAGGGAAATTGAG
>QZKU01000017.1 GCA_003598085.1 Candidatus Abyssobacteria bacterium SURF_5 | reverse complement strand
GATCGCGACTTTGCTCAAGAAATCTGCTGGTGGGATTACTTAAGGCAACTCAAGAACTTATGTGGGAATTCCCCACCCGGTTTGCGGAATCGCTGACCGAGGGAGGCCAGTTCCGTTTTGGATGAACGAAATAGTAATTGCGTTCTTTTTCCTCCGGTGGTACAATAAAGTTCGCTTTTTTGCGGAGAAACGGGAGGAGTTATTCAATGAAATTCAAAGCATCGCTCGTGCTGCTGGGCATCGGTTTGGGAGTTGCCGCCCCTTTACCGAAGAGAAGTCTACGTCCTTTAAGCGTTTATGCGCTTACGGGCGGGATGATTGCCTATGAAGCGGTTTGTGGATTGGCCGAATCTTCGGGCGACATGGTAAACAAGTCCCTGCAGAAAGTGCGCCATATCTTGCATCGCGAGATGCCTGCGAGGAATCAGGGGGAGGCTTCCCCCTCCGAATCCTGCTGAGAAGGAGGTATTTGTCAGCAGTGCCATTTGAACAGCTTTTCCAGCCGTTGAAGCTTAAATCGGTCATTTTTCCGAACCGGATCGTGTTCCCGCCGGTGCAGACGAATCTTGCCTCGGGGAGTGGTGAGGCGACGGAGCGGCTTATCAGATTCCACAAGAGAATAGCTGAGAATCGAGTGGGATTATCCATAGTCGGCGCGACGGGCATCTCACCCCAATCGAGGCTGGGCACCCACAGTTTGTGCCTGTTCGAGGATCGGCATATTGCTCCCGCACGAAGGCTTTTCCGGGAGATTCTTGATGCCGGCTCGATTCCTGCCGTTCAGCTCAATCATGGGGGGCGGGTCCTAGATTTGGAACTGGCGCACGGGGATATTGTCGGTCCCTCCGCGATTCCCTCGCCGGCCACAGGAGTCGTTCCCCGCGAGCTCGCCGTGGGCGAGATCGAGGACATCATCGGTCAATTCATCCACTCGGCCGAAGCCGCAAAAACGGCTGGGGCCGCCCTCGTGGAATTTCATGCCGCCCATAGTTTCTTGCTAAATCAGTTTCTCTCGCCCGCATCGAACAAGAGGCGGGACGAATACGGCGGCAGCACGAAGAAACGAGGCCGTATAGTCTGCAATATTCTTGAGGGGGCCCGGAGAAGAGTGGGAAAGGATTTTGTTCTCGGACTGCGGATGAGCATGGAGGAGTATGTGGAGGGAGGGCTTTCCCTGCAGGAAAGCCTCGAACTGATACACTTGTTTATTGAGAGCGGGTTGGATATCATTCACGTCTCGGGAGGCGGGATAGATACCGGACCACGCATGCTTCAGGAGGCCGCGCAGGGCAATCTTCTGAAATTGGCGGGTAAAGTGAAGGAAAAGGTCGCCATCCCGGTTATTGGCGTCGGAGGCATCCTCCATCTGAGGGACGCTGAGGCAGCGATTGAGGAGGGGCTGGCCGACATGGTCGCACTTGGTCGGGCCCTGATCGCAGATCCTGCGCTCGTCACGAAGACGCTCGAGGGCAATGTAGAAACCGTTACTGAATGCACCGGTTGCCTGTTATGTTTCATGCGCGGTGAAGAACCGGGCATCCAATGTTCAGTAAACTCCGCCATCTGAGGCGCCGGCATTAAAAGGGAGGGAAGCATGGCGAGAATTCCGTATGCCGATATAGACAGTTCTTCGGAGAAGGTGCGCGACTTTTTCGAGAAAATCAAGAGGAGCGATCTGGAAATACTGAATGTTCATCGCATGGTGGCGCACAGTGAGGTCTCGGTTCGGGAATTTATTCGGCTCGGCAGCAGGCTCCTCACGAAACCGCACCTTTCCCCTCGCCTTCGAGAGCTTGTCATTCTCAAGATCGCCCAGCTTCATGAAGCCCGCTATGAATGGGCGCATCATGTATCTATAGCCGTGCAAACCGGTGTGACCATGGAACAGATCAAGAACTTGAAGAATTACGGCGATTCGGCCTGCTTTACAGGTGAAGAAAAAGCTGTTCTTCTATATACCGATGAACTTTTCCGCTCGCACCAGCCCTCACCGAAGACATTCGCGGAAACCTCGGCCTTTCTCGATCACGCGGCGCTCGTCGAGTTGACGCTTTGCATCGGCTATTGGTCGATGGTGGCGAAATTCCTTAAAACATTCCAGGTTGACGTCGAGGAGGAATTCGAGCGTAAGAACGCTGAACTCCTCCACGCATCAGGTTCTGTGTGATCTGCTCCGCTTCGTCGCATCAATTGTGATGCGGCACTCGAATCAATTGGCTTCGCGTCTCCAGCCCGCCCAGAGAGGATAGCCCTGCCGGTCGCGGAGCCGGAGCACTTGTCCATCCATCCGTAATGATGATGCAATAACGACCGGCTCTCCTTCGAACATGATACGAGAACCCGTCACTTCCACGAAATCGCCCTCATCAATCGAGATATCCTGATTCTCTATGTACCACCTGGGGCCGAGGTGCACTTCGGTTGGCGTGCCATCGGGCTGCCGTAAGAACAGGTGGACCCCCTCCGCCATTCCTGCGGACGGCTGAAAATAATCGATGTCAGTCACGGTTCCACTCACGGTGACGACCGTATCGGGATCATACAGCCTGTTGTAGCGGTCGGCCCGCCCCCAGCAACCGCGCCGCATTTGCTGGGCGGACGCATCGGCTGTGAACGCGAGCGCGATGATTATAGCGAACCCCGCAATAATAGCCTTCTTCATGTTTTACCTCCATTATCTCATTCAAACGTAACCACGGCTTCTTATTTAAAAATATGACACTGTAATGAAACGACTGCTATTGAGGGAACCATTTGCTCTTTTCATGGTGTATGAATAAACTTTATTTAGCAGGCCCTGCTTCCAGGCAGACGGGGAAAGTTCCAGAAGGAGGAAATCTCATGAAGGGGAAATATTACGTGCCGGCAATGATCGTGCTTTTCATGGCGGGTGTTTCGGTTGAAGCCAGTATAAACGATCATGACACCGGAAGAGCAACGGATCCCGATTCGGCCATTTCCATTCGCATACAACCGGATCCGCAATACCGGTTTCTGATATACGAGCCCGATCCGAAGGAACTTGCGGCGACCATGCTCGTCCAGCGCCAGGACGTGTATCCGGCATCGCCTGAGGTGGTCGAGAAATCAGATGGATGGAGATATGCCTGAGGGCGCAACCGAAGCCACATGCCGTCACCTTGCAGCCGAGAGCAATGCAGGTAACCAGGAGGTTCTGCAATGACATGGAAGATAGTGATAACGCTCTTTCTTTTTGCGCTATTTCCCATTATTTTGCTACAAATGGACATGGGAAAAGAGGCGATAGCGCCGGAACAGGTTCCGGCGAATTCCTCTCATATTGATGCACCGCGCTACTGGTCCGAACCGCAGAGCCGATTTCTTATTTTTGAGCCGGACCCGGCGGGAATAGTTGAGCCGCTTCTGGTACAGGAAGAGGGCCAGCAAGTATACCCCGGTGAAGAGGTGGAACAACCCCAGGAACCGGCGAATCAACAGGAAAGAGTCGGGTACTACTGGTGGTGGTGGATCATCATTGGTGGTATCATAATTTTTTTCATTATCGTTTTTGCCGCCTGGGGCGGCTGGGGCGGTCGCGGCACGAGAGGAGGTCCGCCTCCGGAAGACCGGTTGTAACATTTCAGAAAAAGGATTCCCAACCCGATTCTTTCGCCGCTGGAGGAACATCCGAAATCCGGGCGCGGAAGCCCGTAAGACTTACTGACGCTTGTGTATTATATCCAACTTCAGATTGAATGTGGCAAGGGGGGGACTTTTGGCAGTTGACCGGCCAAAGCACAGGCTGGAAGCCTGCGCCACCATTCCTTCTTCTGGATTCAGCCAACGGGATGAAGGTCTAAGGCATCATTTTTCTCCTTCTCAAATTTGGCCCTAGGCGTAGACTACTACCACTTCTTGTGCATCTTTGCAGCATCTCCCCTTGCAGGCAAAATGCCTGCGCTACACGGAGATGCCGATGTAGGGCGGAGGCAGAACCGTTTTAACGAAAACCTTGTGAAAGATGTGGCTATTTGTTATAATTTAGTGTTAAATCAAGAAGTTCCGGAACTGCTGACATGAACGTTTATGCTCCCGATCATATTTTCTCCGTCTCCGAACTCACCAGGAACATCAAAACCATCCTGGAGGAGTTTTTCGGGCGCATCTGGGTATGTGGCGAGATATCGAACTGCAGGAGACAGGCTTCCGGCCATATTTATTGCACGCTCAAAGACAATCACAGCCAACTGAGTATTGTTTTTTTTCGCAGTGATGCCGATCGTCTGAAGTTCAAACTGCAGGATGGCCTTCAGGTAAATGTTTTCGGCAGAATCAGTGTCTACGAGAAGCGGGGAAACTATCAGTTTATTGTTGAGCGGGCCGAGCCGGTCGGTTATGGCGCTCTACAGCTTGCGTTCGAGCAGTTGAAAAGAAAGCTGGACCAGGAAGGTCTTTTCGCCGCCGAGCATAAAAGGTCGCTTCCATTGTTCCCGCAGCGAATAGGGGTAGTGACGTCGCCCACGGGGGCCGCGATCCGGGATATTCTCCATGTACTCGACCGGCGATTTTCGACCGTCGAGGTGGTGCTGTATCCTTCGTTGGTCCAGGGTGAGGGCGCAGCCGAGCAAATCGCCGAGGGCATAAGGGTGCTGGACGCCCTGGGGAATATCGACGTAATTATCGTCGGGCGCGGGGGCGGGTCGCTGGAGGACCTCTGGGCGTTTAACGAAGAAGTCGTTGCTCGCGCTCTTTTCGCGTGCAAGACTCCTGTGGTATCCGCGGTAGGACACGAGATCGATTTCACGATTTCGGATTTTGTCGCCGACCTGCGCGCGCCGACGCCGAGTGCGGCGGCGGAACTGGTTGTGCAAGAGCGGGAGGCTGTGGCCGCCGATGTGGCGCGGCTTCGGCAGGCGCTCGCGCGCTCGGTTTCCACCTCTCTGGATAATCTGGGGCACCGCCTGAAATCGGCGGTTTCCGCGTATGCTTTTCGCCGCCCGTCCGATATGCTTGTTCAATATGAACAACAGCTTGATGACATCCGCGAGCGCACGCAGGAATTGCAGGATCGGTTCCTGGAGAATCTGGAGACCAGGTCGGTAAATCTGCGGAATCGGCTGCTTGCGGCGCGTCCGGAACGCGCGTTCTCATTTCTTGGTCAGCGGCTGCACGCGGATGGGCGCATGCTGGCGGAGAGACTGCAGCGCGCTCTGGCTTCGCGTGAAGCCGAGCTTGGGGGCCTGGCCGCAAAGCTGGATTCGCTCAGTCCGCTTGCTGTTCTGGGAAGAGGCTATAGCATCGCGTATCGCGAGCCGGACAAAACCATAATCCGCGATAGTTCCGAGGTGAGCGGGGGCGATCACGTTCGGGTAAAACTGCACCGCGGCTCGCTCGCTTGCACGGTGAATCAGGTTGAACAGGAGGGATCGGCGAATGGCTGAACCGAGTTTCGAAGAGGCACTCACCAATCTCGAGAGGATCGTGGAGCAGCTGGAAGAGGGGAACCTTTCTCTCGAGGAGACCTTGAAGAAGTTCGAAGAAGGCATCAAGCTGTCGCGCCTGTGCGAGAAGAAACTGAAGCAAGCGCAAAAAAAAGTTTCGATGCTGATCAAGGATGAAGAGGACATACTGAAGGAAGTCCCCTTCGTCGAGTCTGAGGAACCCAAGAAAAAGGAAAACGCGGCCGGGGAATCGCTCTTCGATGAATGATCTCAAGCAGTATCTGGCGGAAAAAAAGGAGCTTGTCGACCGGGAATTAGACCATCTTCTGCCGCAGCCGGCGGGGCTGGAGAAATCGGTGTGCGAGGCGATGCGCTATAGCGTCTTCGCCGGCGGCAAGAGGATCAGACCAATTCTTGTCTTTGCCGCCTTCGAAGTGTGCGGCGGGGCGGATGCCGTGGTTTTGCCGGCCGCTTGCTCAATCGAGATGGTGCATGCATACTCTCTTATTCACGACGATCTCCCCGCACTCGATAACGGTCAGTTTCGGAGAGGACAACCGACCGTCCACCGCAAATTCGGCGAAGCGATCGCAATACTGGCAGGAGACGGTCTCCTGACCATCGCTTTTGAAACCCTCAGCCGCTGTCCGTCCGATCTTGTAGCGCAATTGGTGGCCGAGCTTGCCGGGGCATCGGGCACCGCAGGAATGATCGGGGGGCAGGTTGCCGACATCGAATGGACCGGTAAAGAGTTGACAGTGCCCGCTTTGGAATACATTCACTCACACAAGACAGGGGCTCTCATTACCGCCGCCGTGCGAATGGGCGCGATTCTTGCTCATGCGGATGAAGCAGCCCTCAAGGAATTAACCGGGTACGGGCGCTCGCTGGGGCTTGCATTTCAGATCGCCGACGATATAATCAATGTCGAATCGCCCGCTGAAATCTCCGGCAAGGACGCCGGCACGGATGCGGAGCAGGGGAAACCGACCTATCCGAAGGTTTTCGGGGTAAGCCAGTCTCGCCAGCAGTGCCAGGGATTGTTAAACCAGGCGAAAAAGCATTTGGCGCCTTTCGGCCCGCGTGCCGCGGTGCTTGCTGCCATCGCCGATTTTATCGGCGCTCGGAACATGTAATCTTTTCAAGGTGAATCACGCATGGAAAGAATTCTTGATCGCATTAATTGTCCCAAGGATTTAAAGGCGCTTTCGCGGTCGCAGCTGGCGCAGCTTGCCACCGAAATCCGGCAGGAGATCATAACAACGACGTCGCGCCACGGCGGTCACCTCGCATCCAGTTTGGGAGCGGTAGACCTGATACTGGCGATACATTACGTGTTTGATGCGCCGCACGACAAGATCATTTTCGATGTCGGACACCAGGCATACGCGCACAAGCTGATAACCGGCAGGCGCGAGGATTTCCAGACGCTCCGCACACTGGGCGGCCTTGCGGGATTCCCGAACCGCGACGAAAGCCCGTACGATTGTTTCACCACCGGCCACGCCAGCACCAGCATTTCCTCGGCGGCGGGAATCGCGTGCGCGCGCGATCTGGCGGGGCAGAAATTCAAGACGGTCGCCCTGATCGGCGACGGCTCGATGACCGGCGGCCTTGCCTTCGAGGCGCTCAATCATGTGGGTCACATGGGCAAAGACCTGATCGTCATCCTCAACGACAATGAAATGGCGATCTCGCAAAGTGTTGGCGCTTTGTCGCTTTACCTCAGCCGGCTGATAACCGCTTCCGCCTACAACAGGTTCAAAGGCGATGTGGAATACATCTTGAAACGGATCCCGGCCATTGGCTCGCGTCTTTTCGAGACGGCGAAGCGCGTGCAGAAGAGCGCCGCGACCTTGCTGAAGCCGGGGATGCTTTTCGAAGAGCTTGGCTTTAAATATGTCGGACCGGTCGATGGGCACGATCTTGACATCCTGATCGAGACGCTGCAGAAGCTTGCGGCCTTCCGCATACCGATCCTGTTGCACGTGCTGACGAAGAAAGGAAAGGGGTATGAATATGCGGAGGCGGAGCCCAGCAGTTTCCATGGCATCCGCGCCTTTAACATCGAGACCGGAGAACCTCTGCCGCCGCCGACCGATGCGCCGAACGGGCCTCATTACTGTCAGGTTTTTGGAAAGCATCTGATAGAGATGGCGAAGAAGGACCCGACGGTGGCGGCCGTAACCGCCGCGATGGCCGAGGGGACCGGCCTTTCCGAGTTTGCCGAGAGATTCCCCGATCGATTTTTTGACGTGGGCATCGCGGAGCAGCATGCGGTGACCTTTGCCGCCGGCCTTGCCAACCAGGGGTATCGGCCGGTTGTCGCCGTTTACTCGACGTTTCTCCAGCGCGCCTACGACCAGATCTGCCACGATGTGTGCCTGCAAAATCTTCCGGTCCTTTTTGCGATCGACCGTGCAGGCATTGTGGGAAGCGACGGGCCGACGCATCACGGCCTCTTTGACATCGCGTATTTGAGAAACCTGCCCAATATCGTCATCATGTCTCCGCGCAGCACGCAGGAGCTGAAGGTGATGCTGGACTGGGCGAAAGAGCAACCGCGGGCGGTTGCGATCCGCTATCCGCGCGGCTCCTCCTCGACCGAAGTAGTCATTCAGCCGACTGCTCCCAAACATGCCGGAGAGCCGGAACTGCTGCTTGAAGGTGAAGACATAGCTTTTGTGGCGCTGGGGACCATGGTGGAACAAGCGGTTATTGCCGCTCAGGAACTGGCGAAAGAGGGCATCAACGCGGCGGTGGTAAATGCACGTTTTGTAAAGCCGCTTGATGAGCGCTTCTACTGCCGGCTTGCTGAGAAAGTGAAAGGGATCATCACGATCGAGGACGGCGTTGCGGCGGGAGGCTTCGGCGCAGCCCTGCTCGAGCTGCTGGTTCGGATCAAGCCGGACAGACCGGCCGTTTTCAGTATCGTTGGATTTCCGGACAAATATATTGAACATGGGCCGCGCCCGGCGCTCTTGCGCAAGTACGGGCTGAGCTCGCAGGGACTGATCGATGCGGCGAAAAAGATGCTGAAGGCCGGTGTCGAAACAACGCCCCGCAAAATGATATAATAATACCGCTGGCTTACCAATGCCGGCAGGATCGGGTTTTTGCTATCCCCTACGCAACCCCCTATCCCTTTGGGTTGCGGGAGGGGTGTAGTGTCTTTCCTTACAAATGATAGAGAGAGTACGAAATACTGCAGTTTTTCGAGAAGCCGCCGAATCCGTCGGTGGGGGCGGTCGCTTTGTCTGGGCCTACGGGTTGTGGGGCGCTGCGCGCCGGTTGTTTGCGGCGGAGCTTGCGGAAGCTTCGGATCGGGTGTTGCTGTATGTCACTTCGACCCGGGATGCGGCGGAGACCGCGTTGGGCGATCTGGAAAGCTTTTACCGGCACAAGCCGCTTCACCTGTTTCCTCCTCGCGAATATCTTCCTCCATCCGACGTCTTGCCGCCGGACCAGAACGTTTCGGAGCGGATGCTGACATTGAGGGCGTTGTTGAACAGCGCAAAGAACAGGAAGCGTCCGTTCATCGTTGCGCCGGTACGTTCGCTCCTGCAATACCTGGCGAAGCCGGGACGGGTTGAGCCGCTGCTGCTTTCACTGCATACGGGAGACAACTGGCCGCTGGAGCAGCTCAGCCTGGCGCTGGTTGAGCGCGGCTATCGCAGGCGCTCGATGATTGATACCCGCGGAGAGTTCAGCATCAGGGGCGGCATCGTGGACATCTTTCCTATATGCGCGGAGGACCCTTACCGGCTTGAGTTTTTCGGAGACGAGATCGAATCGATACGGGTATTCGACCCGCTTTCGCAGCGTTCCTTCGAGCAGGTCCAACAGATGGAGATAATGCCGCGAAATTTCTGGATCGATTCGCCGGATTCCGAGGGCGACAGGACCACTCTCTTTGAATATTTGCCTGAGGATGCGATGGTGGTATGGGATGAACCCCTCGCCATTGAGGCCGAAGCCGGCTCGGCGCTCGCGGCTCCAGCCTTTGATATGGGACGCGAACCGATAGCCACTCTCGACGGAGTTTTGCAGGGCAGCGTTCTTCCGATGCTCTGCCTCAGCCGTTTCAAGCAAAGCTCGGACAGATTTTCGGAAGCCGCCGGTCTCACCGTTCAATGCCACTCGCTGGAACCTATCTCGGGCCGGCTGACCGCTTTTGTCGACAAGCTTGACGAATGGCTGCAGAAACGATACCAGGTGGTAATCGTCTGTAACAACCAGGGCGAGAGCAAGCGCCTGATGGAACTCCTTCAGGATGCGGGCATGCATCCGCATTTCCATGCAGCCTATCAGGAGCGGACTCAATTATTAATCACTCTTGGCCGCCTGAAGAACGGATTTGCTCTGGACGAAGCCGAGCTTGTGGTGGCGAGCGACCAGGAAATTTTTCAGCGGTACACGCATCGCCGCCCGCGAAAGAAATTCAAGGGGGGCGCCCCCATCGCGAATTTCACCGACCTTCGCGTAGGCGATTACGTTGTGCACGTCAACCATGGCATCGGCTTATACCGCGGGATAGTCTATCTGCCGGAGCAGAAAAGCGAGTTCCTGGTGCTCGAGTACTTGGATGGCGACAAGCTGTACGTTCCGGTGAACATGCTGCAACTGGTGCAGAAGTATGTCGGCTCCGATGATGAGCCGCCGAAGCTGTATAAACTGGGCGGAACCGCCTGGTTTCGCGTGCAGGAGCGGGTGCGGCGGGCGATACGCGATATGGCGGGCGAGTTGCTGGACCTGTATGCCGCGCGGCAGGTGCTGCCGGGGATTGAATTTTCGCAGGACGGCCGATGGCAGGGTGAATTCGAGGAGGCGTTCCTCTACCGCGAAACAGAGGATCAGCTTTCGGCAATTGAGGACGTGAAAGAGGATATGGAACGCCCGCACCCCATGGACCGTCTCATCTGCGGGGACGTCGGCTACGGCAAGACGGAAGTTGCATTGCGGGCGGCATTCAAGTGCGTCATGGATTCGCGGCAGGTGGCCATTCTGGTGCCGACGACAATTCTGGCCCAGCAGCATTACACGACGTTCAGGGAACGGCTCGCCGATTATCCGGTGCGCGTCGAGATGCTCAGCCGGTTCAAGTCGGCGGCCGAGCAGAAGAAGATAGTGGCTGAGGTCGCCGAGGGCAAAATCGATATCGTGATCGGGACACATCGTCTGATCCAGAATGATATCGCGTTCAAGAATCTCGGACTGATCGTCATCGACGAAGAGCAGCGGTTTGGCGTGGCTCACAAGGAGCGCTTGAAACAGCTTCGAAAAATGGTGGATGTCTTGACGCTGACGGCCACTCCGATCCCGCGCACACTCCACATGGCGCTCATGGGGGTTCGCGACATGAGCGTGATCAATACGGCGCCTGAGGAGCGGCTGTCGGTGATCACGGTGGTTGCGGAGTACAACGAGAAGCTGATCCGCGAAGCTGTTTTGCGCGAGATGGCTCGCGAGGGGCAGGTCTTTTTCGTGCACAACCGGGTCGAAACGATCAACAGGATGGCAAACTTTCTGCGCAGGCTGATTCCGGAGGCGCGCATCGAGACGGCGCACGGCCAGATGCGCGAGCGGGAACTGCAATCGGTAATGGAAAGATTTCTCGAAAAGGAGATCGACGTGCTGACATGCACGACGATCATCGGGTCCGGGCTGGATATCCCGACCGTCAACACGATGCTCATCAATCGGGCCGACGCATTTGGGCTGGCCGACCTGTACCAATTGCGCGGGCGGGTGGGCCGATACAAGCATCGGGCCTATGCATATCTGCTTATCCCCGGCCATAAGGCCCTGAGCGAAGTGGCGCAGAAGCGGCTGAAGGCGATCGAAGAATTTTCCGAATTGGGCTCCGGTTTCAAGATTGCGCTGCGCGATCTCGAGATTCGAGGCGCGGGAAACATCCTTGGAGCGGAACAGCACGGAGATATTGCCGCGGTCGGTTTCGAGATGTATTGCCAACTGCTGGAGGAGGCGGTGGCCGAACTGCGGGGGGAGAAGCCGGAAAAACTGTTGTTGCCGACGGCGGAATTCGAGTTGGACAGCCTGATTCCGGACAGCTACGTCTCGTCGCCGTCGCAGAAGCTTTCGCTATACAAGAAGATAGGATTGGCGCGCAGCGAAGCTCACGTCGACCAGATTGTGGAGGAGATACAAGATCGCTATGGTCAAATTCCGCCGGAGACGCGAAATCTGGTGGATCTCGCGCGCGTGCGCGTTTTGGGGGCGGCTGCCGGGCTCGAATTCATCGGCAAGATCGGCGGCAACATCTTGTATCGTCCGGCTCCCGGAAAGGATTTCACGGCTGACGAACTGGCCGATCTGTCGCGGACTTTCGGCAAAAAGCTGCATTTGGAGACTATGGGCGGATTGCGGCTGCTGATGCCGGCGGGCAAGCTCGAACCGGAAGAGCTCCTGCGCGATTCCATCGAAGTTGTCCGGCGCCTGGCTATCCTCAGGACGAAGCGCAAGGAAGAGCCGGCCGCCCCCAACCGGCAAGTTGCCGCCGCGAAACGTTGACTTGGAACGAGCGAGCCGATATAATTTTATTGTTTCCACCTTCGCGCATATTCCCTGGATTTTTCTTTTCATCCTGAGCGGGGCGAAGAAATTTTGAGCATAAAAAGAACCTTCCTTGACCCGTCGCGAATCTGCCTCATTCTATGAACAGGCGATTACTTCCGGCATTTGTTTTCTTCAGTTTTCTGCTTGCCTGCGTAATCTTGTACGAGTACGGGGAGAGCTTCACGTTCTATTTTGTCGGCGACGATTTCGCTTTCATTGAATATGTGCGCGCGGAAAAGGCAAGCATTCTGTGGAAGCCTTCCTGTTTTTATCATTATTATCCTCTTGGCCTGTTTTTCATAACGCTTCCCGCATACTTCGACGTGTTCGAGCCGGCGTATTTTACGGCTGTCAGTTTCTTTTTCTTCGTGTGCTCTTCGATCCTCGTGATGATTCTGTTCCGGAAAATTGCGGGGGGACTGGCAGGAGGCTTTCTTGCCGCGCTGATCTATGCAACGGCCGTTCCTCATTCGGAAGTTATCTACTGGAAGACGTGTACTTCCACGATCGCAATGACTTTTTTCTCTCTAGCTTCGCTCTTTCTGTACAGCCTGTACCTGGAGAGAAAGAGGGCGGCTTTTCTGGTTTTCTGCCTCGCAGCATATATTGCGTCGGTCCTGTGCATGGAGCAGGGGATAGTCACGTCCGGGGTTCTGTTCCTGTATGATTTTCTTTTCCACAGTTTTCCGCAGTTCAAATCCTCAGCGGCGGACCGGAGAAGGCAAGTGGTAAAAGGATTCCTCGGTCGCACGATGTTACTGATCCTGCTTCCGGCTTTGCTGATGATGCTGAAGAGCATAGTGGGCGCACAACTTTCTCCGTTCTCGTTTGCGCAATTGTTTCCGCGGATCCCGCACCTGACGTTCGAGACCATAATTCGGCTGTTCGATTTTAACCGGATCGCCTCCGGGATGCACTTATCGACCACGCAAGCCAGCTTGCTCGTTCTGGCGCTGGGCCTGGTATTTCTGATTTACATTTTTTATCGAAGGACGGCTGCAGGTTTTCTGTTTCTGTTCAGCTCGCTCGGATCGGTGCTTGCCATTTCGCTTGCGGCCGGCGGACCGAATGAGCGTTATTTCTGTCTTCCGCTTGCATTCTTCTCCTGCTTCCTTTCATTGCTTCTAAGGGATGCGGCCGCCGCAGCCGCATATCCGTTTGAAAACGCCTTTGCCAACTTGAACAGGCGCCTTTTTCTGGGGAATATGCGGCACATACTCTACGTGGGCATATCTCTGTTAGTTGCGGCGGCGGGTATCACCGGCAATTTGGAGAGGCGCGCCTATTGGGCTGTGGCATCGACTATCGAGCGAAACATCGTGAGCACAGTCGAAGGAGTGTATCTGGCGGGATCGATTCAGCCACGTAAAGGCAAAAAACTGTATTTGGTGAACATGCCTTCGTACATGGTAAATGAAAAGAAGGCAGTTTTTTATATCTGCAGCAACTCCGTAATTCCCGATTTGAGACACAAACTTCCACATGCCGCGGATGATATGGAACTTGTGGCGACGGGCAACCTGTTTGAGATGGACATAAACGGGGAAAAACTGATTTATCGCGCTCTCGGGCTGGACAACGCGATGGACAATGCACGAATTCAGCAGTTAATGGATGACGGCCATCTTTTCCTCCAATTTTCACCTGTAGTGATGACGGCTGTCCCGCTGAAGGCAAAGATGTAGACGGTTCCGTTTGCTGTTTTTTTTGAAGAAAAATGACCGGCTCTCAGGTAATAATACCCAGACAAGATAAAGACGAGAAGAAGGAGCCCCGCCTTTTCTTTAGCAGGAAATGCGGCCTTATTCTCTTGTATGGGATTCTCTATGCGGCTGCGGCTTTCTTGCTGCTCTACAATCTATCGGATCGGCTGTTATGGGGCGATGAGGCGGAGACGGCGCTCCTCGGGCGCAACATCCTGGAATTCGGGATACCCCTGGTGGACGATGGCAAGAACGTTCTGACGCAATATCCGGAACCCTGGGAAGCCAACGATGCCGGCGTCTGGACCTGGAACACATGGCTTTCCTATTATGTTGCGGCGCTCTCGCTGGGCGTGTTCGGTCAAACCACGTTCGCGGCACGATTCCCGTTTGCGGCGATCGGACTGCTTGCTGTGATTTTGATGCGAAAAGCGGCGCGCGATCTTTACGACGATGAGGAGACGGCGTTCGTCGCCACGCTTCTGCTTGCCTTTTCAGTTCCATTCCTCTTGCATGCGCGCCAATGCCGCTATTTTTCGATGCTTGCGCTCGGCACCATTTGGCTGATCATCGGCTATAACCGGCTTGTCTTCATGCGGGAAAAAAAGTATGGACTTCACGTGGCGGTTGCCCTCGCCTTCTTGTTCTACAGTAGTTTCATTAGCTTTGTGGGTGGAGCTGCGGGCGTCGGTTTGCATTCTCTTGTACAAATGAAAAATCGAAGGGAGACACTGCGGGAGGTTTTCCCGTTTTTTGCGCTTGCAGGCGCGTTAATAGCGCCGTGGGTTCTGTATTCCGGATTGCTCGGCAAGCGTGGTTCCGTCGAGTTCGGCGGAGTGGCGGACACGCTTCTCTATTACATACAGCGGATGAACTTTCACATTTTTCCAGTCATACTGCTGCTCCTGCCGCCGATCTCGCTTATTGCGAGGCGTGTTCCGGTGAAGCGATGGCTTCCGGGTGATAAGACCGGTCTGCTCCTTTTTGTGATCGGCGGCCATTTTGCCGTTCTGAGCGTTTTCCCATTCGTCTATTTCCGATATCTGATAACGGTAATGCCGGCGCTCTTTCTGCTGGAGGCGCGGATGCTCCGGCGATACGTGCCGGCTCGGGCAGCAAGGTATTTTCTCGTTTTTCTTCTTGCCGCAACCAATATTCCTGGAATTATCTCGCTGTATCCGATCCGCGGCGACCGCCGGATTTCCTTGCCGCTCGCAGAATTTGTGGCAGGCATTACGAGCGATTACGAGGATGCATTTGAGGATGTCGTCGGCTTTCTACAGGACAATGCGTACGAGTCCGAATCGCTGGCGTTGACCGATCCGGGCTATCCCTTCATTTTTTATACCGGGATGAAGGTGATTGACGCTCGTTATCCAAGGAGCTATGAGAAGGTGTGGGAGGCCAACTGGGTCTTGAGCGATAATGCCGTGGGCGTTATCGATTATGGCCCGGCCTCATTCCTTACTCTTCCTGCTTCGCATGCGGATATGTACCGGGCGAACCTGCTGGAAGTAAGGGATACTCCTTTGGGCGCGAGCCGTCCCGACCCGGACCTGCACCGGCATCTGACGGCAGATGCGATGAAGCCGCTGATTGTTTATAGGCGGATGGAAGAGTCGGCGCGTTGAGGCTCTTTTGCTGAAATCCTCCTTAGGAGACCGTCCTATAATGGAGTTGGCGCCAATGACAGAACGGTATCGACAAGTCAGAGTAACCCGTCATTCCTGCGAAAGCAGGAATCCAGGGTCTGGCAGAAAAAACTTCGGGGATAGAGAGATTTGTCCGGGAATGCGGATCCTTCGCTTTCCTCACGACTTTGAAGCTCTGGTGGAACATGTTATAATAATCGAGTGGAAATCGCATTTTTCAAGAATTGACTTTGCAGCATGGGAGTTGGAATGAGAATCATTTTGTACACGGGAAAAGGCGGCGTCGGCAAGACGACAATTTCGGCGGCCACGGCTGTGCGGTGCGCGGAGCTTGGCTACAACACGATTGTTATGAGCACCGATCCCGCCCACAGCCTTGCGGATTCCCTCGACATCAAGCTCGGAGCGAAGCCGAAGAAAATAAAAGACAATCTTACGGCGGAAGAAATAAATGTCAATGAAGAGTTGAAGAAGAATTGGGGCCGCATCCAGAAATACGTCACCAAATTCCTGAGGAGCCGCGGGTTCGAGGATTTGATGGCCGAGGAATTCGCCGTTTTCCCGGGGATGGAAGAGCTATTCAGCCTTCTGAAGCTGAAGGAATACGCCGAAAAAGGGTCGTACGATCTTGCCATTATCGATTGCGCCCCGACGGCGAATACCGTCCGCATGTTGAGCGTGCCCGACGTGATCCGCTGGTACATGGACAAGTTCTTCGACATCGAGCGCCGCATCGTGAGGACGGTTCGACCGATCGCCGAGCGCATCGCAAAAGTTCCACTGCCGACTGATGACGTGTATGATTCAGTCGAAGAGTTATTTCACAAACTCGAGGGAATGAAGGATATTCTGGCGGACCCGCAGAAGTCGTCGGTAAGGCTGGTCTTCAATCCCGAGAAGATGGTGATAAAGGAATCGCAGCGGGCGTACAGCTATCTGAATCTTTTCGGATTCACGGTTGATGCGGTCATCGCCAACAGAATTTATCCGGAAGAGATTGATGATCCTTACTTCGCGCGATGGAGGACGATTCAGGCGAAATATCTGCTTGAGGCAAAGGATATCTTCGACCCGCTCCCGATGTTTTCCGGGAAGCTATTCGACCGGGAAATGGTCGGCCTGAAACTGTTGCACGCGATGGCTGAGAACATTTTCGGAGATATCGATCCGGCCACGGTTTTTTACACGCATCCCCCGATCAGCACCAAGCAGGTCAACTCGCGATACGTCATGTCGATTCACCTTCCGGGCACGGGCAGAAGGGACCTGAATGTCTTTGTAGCAGGCGACGAATTGATTGTTGAAGTCAGCAATTACCGGCGGAACATCTTGTTGCCGCGGAGTCTGGCGCAGGCCGAGATCGCCGAGGCCAAATTTGACGGCGACTCGCTCAACATCGTGTTCAGGAAATAGGCCGCATCCCGCAAGACCCGGCAGGCTATTGCTCCCGGATTCCTTTCTTTCCAGATGCATTCCCGAGCATAAAAAAAGCGGATCATGGCGATCCGCTTTTCTGAAGTCCCGGTTTATTTCTTGGCCGCTTTCCCGGAGACTCTATTAACTTTTTTCTCGAGCTGATCCAGTTTCTTTTCCAGTGCCTGGATATCCGCTTTTGTGGGGAGTCGGAAACTTCTGAGGGTTTTCTCGATGCGGTCGTCGATCCCCTTCTCCAGGTCCCGCCGGTTTCTTTGAGCGCGTTTCCGGAAATCGTCGACAATTTTCTTGCCTTCTTTTTCGCTGGCCTCGCCTCGCTCGATTATCTCGCGAACGAATTTTTCAATTCCTTCCTCCGCGATAGAGAACGCGCCCACCGAGGCAAGGATCGGCGTGCGGAGAACATCCATCCACGTCCACTTCTCCTCCTTTGCGGCGGATTGTTTCTTCCTTGTCGTCTTCCCTCTTTTTCCGGTGGCTTTCGCAGGCATGGGTTCCTCCTATTTCTTCGATTTCTTCTCCGGTCTTTCTGAAATTCGGGCGTCAAGCTTGTCAGCAATAGCATCGATTTTGCGGGAAATCCTGTCAAGATCGGCGCGGGTCGGCAGCTTCATTGCCTTAACGAAATCACTGACGCGCTCGTTGATTTCTCGCTCCATCGAGCGGCGGCGCCTGGTCACGGCGTCCGATAACTGTCGCAGATACTTTTTGGCCTCCTCTTCGTCGACCTCGCCGTACTCCAGCAGTTTCTTGTAGTATTTGGAGGCGCTTTCTTCAGCCATTTGCAGAGCGCCTTTGCGAGCGAACCGCGATTTCTTCATGAACTGGTTCAGCGATTCGTTGCCCCGCTTGATGAGTTCTTTGAGGGTATCCTGTGAGAGGACGTTTCCCTTGGATTTTTCTTCTTCCGCCATTGCCTGCGCCAGGATGACGCTGGTGAGATCCTCGCCGGTGCGGCTGTCGACGACCTCCAGGTCCTCATCCGATCGGATGAGCTTGAGGATATCGTGCAATCCCACGTAGCGGCTGGCCTGCGTATCGTAAAGCTTGCGATTGGCGTAACGCTTTATCGTCCTCGTCATTATTGTTTCTCCATGAAAAAGGTGTAAGAGGGGAAAGAATACTCTCCGACAAGAGAAAGTATAACACAGTGCGTCAAAACTTGTCAATGCGAGGATGCGAGGGTGGGGAAGGCGGGAATTCAGCCGCGGCTTTTCTCGGCGCGGTAGACGGCTCGCTCGGTGACCAGAAGATCGACGGGCACGTCGTGAGCGTCCACGGGCGCCCGCTCCATGAGCTGGCCTTCGTAGGCCAGGGCCACCGCAGGACTGCGCCTGCCGGAGAGGAGGCGGTCGTAATAGCCTCCCCCGAAGCCGACGCGGCGGCATTTCCTGTCGAAAGCCACGCCGGGCACGATGATCACATCTGCATCCTCGGCCGTGCGAATACGCAACTGGTCGGGGGCGGGTTCGAGGAGGCCGAAGCGGCCGGGAACCAGTTCTTGCATCGCGAGAATTTCGGCGATCTTCAGAACGTGGTTGTCGAAGTCGGTCGCCGGCACCAGCACGCGGACGCCCTTTTCCAGCGCCTCTTGGATAAGGGCATGCGTATCGACTTCATTTGCTTTGGCCGACACATAGAAGAGGACCGATTTCGCCGCCGCGTATTCAGGCAGTATCCGGAGGGCGGCTGCAATGCATCGGGATTTCTCGCGCGCCTCTTCCGGCGAGAGCGATTTTCTCCAGAGCAGTTTTTCTTTTCGGGCGGCTTGTTTCAACTTCCGGATATCGTCTTTTTTCGCCACTATCAGCCGCCTATGGTATTCATGAAGTTCCGGCAGGTGGACGCACGCGCCGCCGGCTTCAACGAGATCGCCAACTGGATTGCTTCTTTCAGGCGGGAGGGGGGCGCCGAGGAACGGAGAAGCGATTTCACCTCGACCGTTTGTCCCGAAAAGAGGCAGGAGAGCAAGCGGCCATCTGCAGTTAACCTGATTCGGTTGCACGTAGCACAGAAATTATGGCTCATCGCGGAAATGAACCCGAGGGTTCCGCGGGCTCCCTGTAATTGAAACCGTTCGGCGGGCCCGCTCGAATTCCATTTGGGCAGGGGCATGAGAGCGCCCAGTTTCGCCAGTCTTCTCTTTATCTCCTCGGCCGGTACATGAACGAATTGTGCGGATACATCGCAGGGACCGAGCGGCATGTATTCGATAAACCGTATCTCATACGAGCGGTCGAAGGTCAGTGCGGCTATTTCTTCGATCTCGTCATCGTTTATTCCCTTGATCATGACCACGTTCAACTTGATCGGGCTGAAGCCGGCTTTCTCGGCTGCGGCTATTCCTCGCCACAGTTTTTCGAGGTCACCTCCTCTTGTTATCTCACGATAGCGATCCGGCCTGAGAGAATCCAGGCTGATGTTGATGCGGGTCAAGCCGCTTCTTTTGAGCGGCAGCGCGAGCTTTTCGAGCAGAGAGCCGTTTGTGGTCAGGTAGATTTCCTCGATTCCCGGCACGCGCGCCAGCATTTCGACGAGCTTGGGGACACCTTTTCGGACAAGGGGTTCGCCGCCGGTCAATCTGAGTTTGTTAATGCCCAAAGGGACAGCCGCCCGGACGACGGTGGCGATCTCCTCGAACGACAAAATCTCCGAATGAGGAAGTCTTCGGACTCTGCCGGAGGGCATGCAGTAGATACAGCGGTAATTACAGAGGTCGGTCACCGAGATCCGGAGGTAATTTATGGTTCGCTCGGTCCGGCGCGCATCGCGAGAAGTCTTTCCGGCATCTGGACCCGTGGTGTTTTCGAAAGGAGCTTCTTTTCTTCTCATCAGCAAATACTCTACTTGAAACGATGAATTTCTGCAAGGGAACCCAGGGGATTTACATAGTTTTCAAACGGCGCAACGCCAGCTCGTATTTATCCTTTGTGTTGATGTTGAAGTAAGACAGCTCGCTGGGGTCGCATCCCTGAAGCTCTGTTCGTTTGACTTCTCGAATTCTAACCTGGGAGAAGAAATCGATAACCTTCAAATTCCGCTGTTCGAGCTGTTGTTGAATGTGGGGGAGGCATTGCCGGGAATAGAACGCATGAAGCGGTTCATATCCAACGGTGCTGACCGGAATGATCACGTCATAGCCGTCGATCAGACCGTGCAGGCGGCGGATAAGTTCGATATTGATGAAAGGCATATCGCACGCAACGAAGAAGCAGTGGGCAGACGCGCACGCGAGGAGGCCGGCATGGATGCCGGCCAAGGAGCCCCCGCCAGGAAACGCATCCGGGATGACGGGGGCGCCGAGGAATTTGTAGATGTCCTTGTCGTTTGCAGAGACGAAGACATCGTTAAAGGCGGACTTGAGAATGCGGTAAATCCGGCCGATCAGCGATTCTCCACCGAAGTCGAGCAGCGCCTTGTTTTGTCCGATGCGGGTGCTTTTGCCTCCGGCAAGGATAACCGCCGATTCCATAAGCCCGCCCCGTTATTCTTTTTTCTTTTCGGGCTGCGGTTCCGGGGCGGGACGATCCCACCAGGCCGGATCCTTCAGATACGCGTCGATGGAGCGAGCCGCAACTTTTCCATCACCCATTGCAAGAATTACGGTCGCGGCCCCACGCACGATGTCGCCGCCCGCAAAGACGCCGCGCTTGCTGGTTTTACAGGTATCTAGGCTGGCGACAATGTTGCCCTTCCGGTTGAGTTGGAGGTCGGGAGTAGTATTCGGGATCAGGGGATTGGGGCCGTTCCCGATAGCGACGATAACGGTGTCGACTTCCTTGATGTATTCGGACCCGACAATGGGAACCGGGCGCCGCCGTCCCGATTGATCGGGCTCGCCCAGTTCCATTTTCTGACATTCAACCGCAATAACCTTGCCTTTTTCGTCGCCTATGTAGCGAATAGGATTAGTGAGCAGATTGAAAATGATCCCTTCCTCTTCCGCGTGATGCACTTCTTCGGCGCGCGCCGGCATTTCGTCTTTGGACCTGCGATAGATGATGTTGACTTCCTTTGCGCCCAGGCGCAGCGCGGTGCGAGCGGAATCCATTGCGACGTTGCCGCCTCCGATCACGGCGACGACGTTGGATTTGATAATCGGTGTGTCGTATTGCGGGAACAGGTACGCCTTCATCAGGTTTGAGCGCGTCAGGTATTCATTGGCGGAATAGACGCCGATGAGGTTCTCGCCCGGGATATTCATGAAAATGGGAGCGCCGGCGCCCGTTCCGACGAAAATGGCATCGAACCCGTTCTGAAGGAGTTCGTCGAGGGTATCAGCCTTTCCGATGACCTCGTTGAGTTGCAGCTCGATTCCGAGATCCACGAGGGAATCGACTTCCGCCTGGACTATTTCCTTGGGCAGCCTGAATTCCGGAATGCCATAGACGAGCACGCCGCCGGCCTTATGGAGCGCCTCGAAAATGATCACCTTGTGGCCCATGCGGGCGAGATCGCCGGCTACGGTTAGGCCGGCGGGCCCTGATCCGACGACAGCGACTTTTTTGCCGGAGGGCGGCGCGAGGTCTGGTTTGGCCGCTTTTCCCGCTTTGCGCTCGAAATCGGCCGCGAAACGTTCCAGCCGGCCGACGGCCACCGGCTCGCCCTTTTTGCCGACGATGCACATGCTCTCGCACTGGCTCTCCTGCGGACAGACCCTTCCGCAGACGGCGGGCAGGCTGTTGGTCTCCTTGATCTTCTTGATGGCCTCCCAATGATGTCCTTCGGCGACCAATTTGATGAATGCCGGGATATTCACCTCGACGGGACAGCCCTTCATGCACGACGGTTTTTTGCACTGGAGACAGCGCTGGGCTTCTTCCATAGCGATGTCTTCGGGATATCCGAAGGGGACTTCATTGAAGTTTTTCCGGCGCTCCTCGGGTTTCTGTTCGGGCATCTTGTGCCGCGGAATCTTCATTCTTTCTTTCGCATCCATGACTGTCAACCCCTGCCTAGTTTGCAATTGTGTTTATAGAGATCATAGGACTTGGCTTCTTCTTCTCGGTATGAGGCGAGGCGCTTCGTGAGCAGCTCGAAATCCACTTGATGAGCGTCGAACTCCGGCCCGTCCACGCAAACGAATTTTGTGGCGCCGCCGACACTGACGCGGCAGCCGCCGCACATGCCGGAGCCGTCTATCATGATCGGATTCAAACTGACAATAGTGGGGATGTTGTATTCTTTGGTCATCTTCGCCACGAACTTCATCATGGGAACCGGGCCGATGGCGACGACCAGTTTGAGTTGCTCGCCGCGGTCGATCAGTTGCTTGAGCATTTCGGTAACGAGCCCTTTTTGGCCGTAGCTGCCGTCATCGGTGCAAACCAGCAGCTCATTGCTGATAGAGCGCACCTGATCCTCGTAAAACAATAATTCCTTGGTGCGCGCCCCGAGGATTGAGAGCACTTTATTTCCGGCTTCACGCAGACCCTTTGCTATTGGATACGCGATCGCGATGCCGGTCCCGCCGCCGATACAGCATACCGTCCCGACTTTCTCCATGTGCGTGGGTTTTCCAAGCGGGCCGACCACGTCAAGAATGCTATCGCCCGGTTTGAGCGCCGCCATCTGGGCGGTTGTCTTGCCGACCACCTGGTAAACGATGGTGATCGTGCCGGTCTCGGTGTTGCCATCCGAGATGGTAAAGGGCACCCGCTCGCCGGTCTCGTCTATCCTGAGCATGATAAACTGGCCGGGCTTTCGCTTTGCGGCGATTTTGGGCGCCTCGACTTCCATGAGGAACATGGAAGGGGCAAGTGATTCTGTTTTCACTATTTTGTGCATGGTTCCTCTCCTGTAATGGCACAAGCTGTCTGCAGCGGGATCAGGGCGCAAAGGCCGGTCGTCCTGAACAAATCGAATGGAGTCAGCGAACGCCGACTGCATCTCCTCTCATTGTTTGGCTCAGGCACTTATGAGCTAACCCCGCTGCCACGCTTTAAAAGGTGCTGTTCTATAAAATCTGCAATCGCCTCGGCATCATCGATGTCAAACCACGGACAATCGACTTCGAGCGGTGTGTCACTGGCTATGGCAATCCTGTTATCTGCCGATGTACACAGCGGCTGGTCGTGAATTACCGAACGGAAAACTTCGATTTTCGGCATGTTGACCCGTTTGAATCCTTCGGTTATCACGATATCCAGGTCCGAATAGTAGCGCTTCACAAGTTCGTCCAGCGGAATTTCCCGCTCTGCCCGCCGGATAAGCGCCAGCTTGGTCGGCGAAGATATCAGCACCGCGTCGGCGCCGGAGTGGAAGTGCCGGTAGGTATCCTTCCCTTCGCGGTCCATTTCGAACCCGTGGACGTCGTGTTTTACCGTCCCGACCCGATATCCCCGCCGCTTGAGGATCGGGATGATTTTTTCGATCAGAGTGGTCTTGCCACTGTCGCTCTTGCCGACGATGGATACTACAGGGACCACCTCAATCGACCTCCGGCAAAGTTATAAGCTGAACCTTCACGCGATCGCCTTTTTTCAGTTGGATTCCCTTTGGAAGCATCATGATCCCGTTGGCGTGGTCCATTGAAAGAAGGATGCCGGAACCCTGTGGTCCGGTCGTCGAAACACGATATCCGTCCGCTTCCCTGCGAACTATTCCACGGACCAGGTGCATCCGCTCGGGGTTCTTCTTTACGTCTCCTTCGAGAACGGCTTCGATCAGCGGCCTGCGAAGCTTGCATTTACCCATCATCTTCAGCAGGGCGGGCCGGACAAATTCCTCGAAGATAACCATTGAAGAAACCGGATTGCCCGGGAGCCCGAAAACCAGTTTGCCGCGCCACAGGCCGAAAACGGTGGGCATTCCGGGCTTGATTGCAACTTTGGTGAAACGGAATTCAACGCCAAGTTCCTGGAATGCATCCTTCACATAATCGTAATCGCCGACGGAAACGCCGCCGGAGGTGAGAATCACATCCGCCGACATGCCATCCTGGATATGATCCCGCACGTCCTCCTTCGTGTCTCTCGCGATACCGAGATAAGCCGGTTCGGCGCCACATATGCGAGTCTGTGCGATCATGGTGTATGAATTACTGTTGCGGATTTTACCTGGGGCGAGCGGCTCGCCCGGGTTTACGAGTTCGTCGCCGGTGGCCAGAATCGCCACGCGCGGCCTGCGGTAAACGCGCAGGTTTGCGCGGCCGATCGAAGCCAGAAGCCCCAATTTTGCGGGAGTAATTTCCTCACCCGCCGTTAAGACTTTTTGTCCAATGAAAATATCTTCGCCGGCCATCCGGATATTCTTGTTTTTTTCATGTTCCTGCAGAATCTTGACGGCGCCGTCGGAAAGGCGCTCGGTCAGTTCTACCTGAACCACGGTATCTGCGCCTGCGGGGATAGGAGCGCCAGTCATAATGCGAATGGCTTCGCCCGGTCCGACTGTCCGGTCGGTATGCTTTCCCGCGGGCAAATTCAGGATGACTTTAAGCTCGGCGGGCCGGTCTTTCGAGGCGCCCGCTGTGTCTTGCGCGCGGACAGCGTAGCCATCCATTGCGGAATTGTCGAAAGGCGGAATCCGCTCGGCCGACTCGACTTCTTCAGCCGCCACAAGTCCGAGCGCGTTCAGTAAGGGAAGCTCGATCCGCTCGGTCGGCTGGACGGAATCGAGCACGATTTTCAGGGCTTCATCGAAACAGATCATATTCCCCAGTCACAGAAACAATAAGCCCCCTTGGGCTCAAGAAGTGCCACATCAGGGTTTCATTGACGACGGAAGGCTCTTACTCAATACGCCGTAAAAATGATATCAAAAATCCGCAGGCCAGTCAAGGAAATGCATGAGAAGAGGCGGCGCCGGCCCCAAAGGTTTTGCGCGCGCAAATTTGCGGTTTCTGGATGAAATATCGGGCAAGGCTTTTGGAAGAGTCTTCTGCTAAAATTTGATATTCAGCACCTCGTATCGGAGCGTTCCCGCCGGGACGTGAATTTCTGCTATATCGCCCGTTTTCAGGCCCAGGAGAGCGCGTCCCACGGGGGATTGCACGGAGATTTTTCCGGTCCCGGCATCGGCCTCTTCGGCACTCACGAGCGAATATTCAAATATATCGTCACGCTTGAGGTCCCGGAGCCTGACTCGAGCGCCGAGGCGAGCTGTTCCGTCGCCCGGACCGGGTTCATGAATGCGTCCCCTTGAAAGTTTTTCCTCAAGCTGGGCTATCCGCGCCTCGAGCAGCATCTGCTGATGTTTGGCACTATCGAATTCGGCATTTTCTCGAAAATCGCCATGCGCGCGGGCTTTCTCAAGGGTGCGCGCGATTTCCGGCCGCTTCACGTTTTTCAAGTGGTCCAGTTCGGCCTTCAGTTTGTCAAACCCTTCTCTGGTCATCCATTCAAACATTGACATGATTTTCCCTCCCTTGTGCATAATACTTGGCGAAACTCGGGCTTGTCAAGAGAGGCCGGCTGTCGGGAGGGGGAACATTGTTGCGCCTTTCTGTTGTAAGAGAAGCGCCTCATGTGATATAAAAGAGAAACCCTTTCGACCCTGAAGGAGCGGCAAAGGCACAAGGAGAATTCGCCATTGGATATCCAGTTCATCGAGCTTGTCTGGTTGATCACGGCCTTCCTGTTCGGGCTGTTTACGTGCTTTTTCGGATACCGCCTCTTTATTGTATTCGTGGCTGCTGTCGGCTTGATTGTCGGTGCGACGGCGGGGTATGAGCTGGGGCTCCTATTGGGAAGCGAGATAGCCGCTTTCATCATTGCCGTCGTTTTGGGGCTTATTGGGGCGTGGGCAAGCGTCATGGGCTACTACGCTTTCATTTTCATTATCGGTGGTTTCGCGTTTGCGTTTCTTACGGCTTTTATAGTGGGAATGACGAATGATACCGTTCCGATGCTTCTGGTAATTATCGTCGGCCTTGTCGGGGGGTTTCTGTCGCTGTGGCTCCAGAGGATAATTATTATTTTGGCGACATCGGCGCAGGGGGCGCTCGCGTCGGTATTTGCGTTGTTTTCTATTTTTTCTGGCGGCGGCATCTCGATGTACCGCGCGCTCTTCTACAATTTTCTTAGCGGAGAGATTCCGGGGAAGGGAGGAATCTGGTTTTATTTGTCATTTCTGGTGTGGCTAATGTTATTTGCGCTGGGGCTGTGGGCGCAGTTTAGCCGGGGGAAGGAGATGTACCGGCGCAACAGGCCGGTTCCCGCCTGAGGAATTGAGCATGCCAGCCCCTCGAGTTTTAAGCTTTTCCGCCTGTGAGCGTTCAACTTGCAGCGCTGCAGGTTTCTATTGCCGCCCTCAGAAGCGGCTGCTATACTTCGGTTAACAATCACGCTTGTACAGGAGCAGAACATGGCCCGCCCGGACGCACTTATTGAACAACTGAAGACAGGCGATTATTACTCGCGCAGCACAGCCGCTCGCGCCCTCGGTCAGATTGGCGGGGACAAAGCGGAAGAGGCGCTTATGGAAGCGCTTGGCGACAAAGATGATTGGGTGAAAGAATACGCGGCCGAAGCGCTCGGGAAACTGCGAAGCCGGCGAGCGCTCGCGTCATTGGGCGAACTGCTGAAGACCGGCAACTACAAAGTGAGAAGTTCGGCGGCGGAGGCATTGGGCAGGATCGGTGGCGAAGAAGCCCGCCGTTTGCTCGAGCCGCTGGTTGATGAAAGCGACACCTGGGTTCGTGAGGCTGCACTGACCGCGCTGCGAAGGATCTCGGGCGAAGAGCCTTTGAGCGGTTCTGAAAAATTCTCTCCAGCGGCGAAAGCAGACAGCGGGATTGAGACAGAACCCGAATTATCCGTAAGCGAGGCAGCCGGAGAACAGGAGCAAGGGGAACTTTCATCTCGCTGCGGACCCGCCGCCCGGATTTCTCTCACGCCGGAAGAGGTCGTTCAAGCCATAATTGACCGAAATGCATCGATAACGCAGCGAAAAATGCGATCGGGATACCTGCTTCGGGTTCCTGTTTCCGGCGGCAGATTCCAAAAGGTGCGTCTCAAATTTGGTGCAACCGACGAGGACGGCTCACCGATAGTTCAGATATTCACGGTTATAGCTCCGGCCAAATCCGAGCATTATCAATGGGCTCTCAAACTGAATCCTGCTTTTTCCTATGGGGCAATCGGAATCGTAAAAATTGACGACAAGGAATTTTTTGCCTTAACGAATACTCTTTTGGAGGAGAATATTGACGCAGCGGCGATCGAGAAATCGGTCAGGATTCTCGCCGAAAAGGGCGATGTACTCGAGCAAAAGCTCATCCGGAAAGACGTCTGGTAAAGCAGGCGCGCCGGCGGAGGTGCGACACTCCGACCCGCAGATGCAGCGCTTGATACAGGCTGTAATCAATGCAGGCCATGGCCATGTTTTCCAGTGGTGGCATACGCTTGATGACGCAGGCAAACAAAGCCTGCTGCAACAGATCTCTCTCATCGATATTGCTTATCTGAGCGATTTGTACCGAAGCCGGCGCGAAAAGGCGCCTGCTCCGTCCTTGCAGGAGATCACGCCGGCGGCGGTAATCGGGTTGCCGAAGAGCGAGGAGGAGTCGGTATTGCACCTGGGAGCGCGGCGGATCGGCGAGAAGGCGTTGCAAGCCGGGGAAGTGGCGGCTTTCGTGGTGGCGGGCGGGCAGGCGACCCGGCTGGGTGTGGACGTGCCGAAAGGGGCCATGGAGATCACGCCGGTAAAACGAAAACCGATATTCCAGACGCATGCCGAGAAAATCCTTGCGTTGTCGAAACGCCATGGCCGCTCCATCCCTTTCTACATCATGACGAGTGAGAGTAATGACCGGCCCACACGCGAGTTTTTCGAGAAAAACCGCAACTTCGGTCTCGATCCTGCCAATATCTTTTACTTTTGCCAGGGAATGATGCCGGCACTTGATTTCGAGGGGAAGCTCGTCCTGGATGCGAAGGATCACATCTTCACCAGCCCGAACGGGCATGGCGGCTCGATTTTCGCCTTGCAGCGATCAGGCGCGCTCGACGACATGAAAAGGCGCGGCATAAAGTATATCTTTTATTTTCAGGTGGACAATGTGCTTATCAATCTGGCCGATCCGGTTTTCCTCGGTTACCACATCGAAGCGGGGGCGGAGATGTCCGCGAAGGTTACCGCCAAGCGCGACGCCGAGGAGAAAGTCGGCGTGATCTGCCAGGTAAACGGCAAGACGACGGTGATCGAGTACAGTGATCTGTCGGATGAACAGCGATATGCGAAAAATCCTGACGGGTCGCTCCGGTTTTCGGCGGGCAGCATTGCGATTCACGTGCTGAACGTCGATTTCGTCGAGCGGTTAAACCTAAAAGAAAACACGCTGCCCTTCCACATTGCCGAGAAGGCGATTCCCCACCTTTCGTCCGAGGGCAAGCTGGTCAAACCGCGCAAGAAAAACGGGCTGAAATTCGAGATGTTCGTCTTTGACGCGCTCAGTTTGGCTGAAAAAACGGTAGTGATGGAGGTCGATCGAAACGAGGAGTTTGCGCCGGTGAAAAATGCGGAGGGCGAGGATAGCCCGCAGACAGCGCGCGATCTGATGGTACGGCTTTATGCGAAATGGCTGAATGATGCCGGCGCGCCCGTTCCACGTGATAAACAGGGAAACGTTCTCGGTGCGATTGAAATCAGCCCGTTATTTGCGCTGGACTTCGAGGAGCTTCGGAGCAAATTGCCGTTATCGTATGAAGTCAGGCTGCCGCTGTATCTGGGACCATGAGTACCGATTTTAGATTTTGAATTCTCACTCTTCCAAAAGTCGGCCCACCGTAATGCTATCAGGCGCTCGAATACTCACTGAGTTTTTTGGGCGGTAACGAGGCTGTCCATCTCGGCGTGATGGAGCAGTTTCGCTTCACGGAATCCGGCATTGTGGAGGTCTTCGCTGATCTCGCTGAATGAATAGGTGCCGCCGCCTTCGGTATTGACGAGCATATTGATGGCGAAAAAGGCGCCGTCCGGCGGCTGTGTGTGTTCTTCGTTCATGACGTAGTCGCGGATGACGATCATGCCGCCGGGCACGAGCGCGTCGTATACCTTCCTATAGAGGTCGACATTTTGTTTTCGGCTGTTTTGGTGGATGATAGCCGACAGCAGCGCGAGGTCGTGGCCGCTCGGCAGCGCATCCTTGTAGAAATTGCCGCGCACCAGTTCGACGCGGTCCGATAGCTTTTCCTCAGCCAGCTTCTTTTCTGCTATTTTGATGACGGCTGGATAATCGAAAACGGTTGCCCGCATCTGCGGTGCGGCTTTGAGCAGCGCGATGGTATAAACGCCGGAGCCGCCGCCGACGTCGATCAGTTTTTTTCGCCCTTTCAGGTCGAGCCGGGAGACGACTTCGTCGGCCATTCGGCGCCCGAGCGCGTGCATAGCGCCGATAAATGCATTCAGGCTCTCCTCGTCTCGCTCGCCGGGAGCTCCCATGACGTCCTCTGCCCCTTTACAGACTATATCAGTCAGCCTACCCCAGCGATCCCACAGATGCGCCATGTGCATGAGCAGCGGCAAAATGGTTTCGGGTGAAGATTTGGCGAGGAACTTTTCATAGCCCGGCCGCACGCGAAATTTCCCCTTCTTCTTGTCCAGGAGCCCGAGTGAGGCGACCGCATCAAGCAGCATCTCGGTTCCACGTGCGTCGGCATTCAGTTCCTGCGCGACGGCTTCAGCCGTCTTCTCGGTCTTGAGCACCGGCTCGAAAACATCCAATTCGGCCGCGGTAAGCAGTATCCGCGCTTCCCAGAACGCGCGCGACTGGGCAATGATCGACATCAAATGGCTTCTTTCATCCATAATCCTTACTTAATCCTTCCTTCCGCTTAGGTTCCGGGACATGTTTGCGAATAAAGGTTGACACACTTCAAGGGGAACTGCGGACGGTTCAGAGTCCCGGCGGATAATACGATTCCCACTGCAGATGCAGCTCGACCTGGCTCACGGGCTGGTCGACGAGGGCGGTAGTGAAGAATTCGGCACTCTCGCCCGGCTGCAGAACAGATGGAACGGCCGGCACATGTACGGCCTCGGTCGTTTGATCCGTCGCGAGAAAGACGACCGCACGAACGACGACACCGGCAACCGGCGAGTAGGAGACATTTTCGACGGAACCTGAGATAATCAGCAGATCCTTGTCCTGTCTGATGTCGGTTTTCTTGAATTCCAGCGGGCGGACGGGAAACGGAACCGCTTTTACATTTCGTACGGGAAGAAGTTCGCGTTCTTCGTCTGCTGTGTCAAAAAGAGCGCATCCGGCGGAGAAGATAAGAAGGAGCAAGACCGGCAGAATTTTTCTTGACATTATCCTTATTGTCCTTGGCTGCAGCAATCCATTGTCCGTGTCCATTTTCTTTTTTTGTTGCTACCATTATTGTAGCACTGGCAAAACCGACCGGTCAATGGGAAATCAGTGGCTGTCAATTCTGTTGCAATCGCTCAAAAGCATGTGCTAGAATAAGTTGAGAAGATTTTAGAGGGAAGAGATTATGTCGAAACTTCAGTTGACTACTTATCCGGCCCCGATTCTTCGCAAACAGGCGGAGCCTGTCAAGAATGTGGACGGAGAGTTGATACAAACGGCCGAAGAGATGTTTACCCTGATGTATGAGAACCGGGGGATTGGGCTTGCAGCGCCGCAAGCCGGCATCTCGAGGAGGCTGCTGGTGATCGATTTACGGGAAGATAACCAGCCGGTTTACATCATGATAAACCCTCAGATTACGAAGCGTGAAGGACTGGTCGAAACTGAGGAGGGCTGTCTGAGCTTGCCCGAGATCTTTGGCGATGTAAAGCGGGCCGAGCGCGTACAGGTTTCCTTTATCGACCGCGACGGCGAGAGCCGAATTCTGGAAGCGGAAGGCATGCTCGCCCGAGCTGTCCAGCACGAGATTGATCATCTGAACGGGGTGCTTTTCATTGACCGAATCGGCGAGACGCGAAGGCAGTTACTCACGCCGCAACTTCGTGCGCTCGCGGAGGCATTTGAAGGGAAGAACGGTAATACATGAAGACCGAAGGCGGTGCAATCGCGCGGCTCGTTGAAGAGTTCCGCCGCCTGCCGGGCATTGGGCCGAAAAGCGCCCAGCGCCTGGCTTTTTACATTATTAACCTTGGACGGGACGAGGCGACGCGCTTGGCGCAAGCTATCATTGACGCCAAAGAGAGGGTGCGCCTGTGCTCGGTGTGCTGCAATATCACCGAAAGCGATCCCTGCGCCATCTGCTCGGACGAACGGCGCGATCGATCGATCATCTGCGTCGTCGAGAAGCCCAGCGACGCGGCATCGATCGAAAGGGGCGGCAAATTTCGCGGGTTGTTTCACGTGTTGCACGGTTCTATTTCGCCGCTTGACGGGGTCGGCCCCGACCAGATACGCCTGAAAGAATTGCTGATGCGAATAACGCCGCAATCGGTAAGTGAAGTCATCGTGGCCACAAATCCGAATACCAGCGGCGAGGCCACCGCGATGTACATTCGCGAGATGCTCAAGCCGCTGAATGTAAGGGTGACCCGAATCGCGCAGGGGGTTCCGGTCGGCAGCGATCTTGAGTTTGCCGACAATTCGACTCTTTCCCACGCGCTCGAGGGGCGCAGAGAAATGTGAGTACCTGATCGGGAGAGCAGATGCAGGGCGAAAATGGCGGGTTGGAAGACTGGATTCAGCGCTTCCTGGACTGGCTCACGATCGAGAAAGGATATTCGCGCAACACAGTTCTCTCCTATGGCTATGACCTGGCGCGCTACCGCGAATTTTTGGAGGAAACCCTGTTTCTCGATATCGCGCAGGTGCAGCCGTTTAATATCCGCGAGTACCTGTTCAGCCTGAGGAGCCGCGGGCTCTCGACACGTTCAATGGAGCGTCACCTGGCGGCAATCAAGCAATTCCACCGGTTCCTTTGCCGCGAAGGTTTTCTCCGGGCCGACTGCACCTCGAATCTTGATCGGTTCAAGGTCTGGAAGAAGCTGCCGGAGGCCCTGACGGTGGAGGAGGTCGATCGCCTGCTTGCACAGCCGAATCCGGCTGACGCTCACGGCGTGCGGGATGCGGCGATGCTCGAATTGTTGTATTCTGCGGGGTTAAGGCTTTCCGAGTTGATCGGTCTTCGCCGCGAGGACCTGTTCCTCGATATCGGCTTCATTAAATGTCGCGGGAAAGGCGGAAAGGAACGCCTGATTCCGATCGGCGAAGTCGCCATCCGGAAACTGAGGTCTTACCTTGCGACTGCGCCCGATCCCACGGGCGAAACGGTTTTTTTGACGCGGTTGGGGGGCTCGTTTTCACGGCAGGGGTGCTGGAAAATGATCCGCGGCTATATCAAGCAAATCTCGCCCCGAAAGAAAATCACTCCGCACACGCTGCGCCATTCGTTTGCGACGCACCTTTTGGCCGGCGGAGCAAACCTGCGGTCGATCCAGGAGATGCTCGGCCACGCCGATATTGCGACCACGCAAATATACACCCATGTAAGCACCGATAGGCTGCGGGAGACTCATCTGCGGTGCCATCCGCGCGGCTGAATTCCCGCCGATCAATAATGCCTGTAATCGAGACAAAAGACGTTGTTTTCGGATATGAAGCAAAACCGCTATTCGATCATCTGAATATGAGCATCGAGAGCGGCCAATTTGTCGGCCTTGTGGGTCCAAACGGCTCGGGCAAGACGACCTTCCTCAATCTGCTGACGCGCGTGCTGAAGCCGCTGAGCGGGCAGATACGTATCGACGGCGCTGATATTCATTCGCTGTCGGCCCGCGAGCTTGCCCGGAAAGTGGCCGTTGTGCCGCAGGAATCCATCATTATCTTTCCGTTTACGGTGAGAGAAGTCGTTCTCATGGGCCGCGCGCCGCACCTGCGCTCGGTTCTCGAGAAGGATGAAGATTTCGCCATCGTCGACGCAGCGATGGAGATGATCGGGATCGCTCACCTGGGCGACCGCCCGATCACGCAACTGAGCGGCGGCGAGCGGCAAAGCGTTATTATCGCGCGCGCTCTCGCGCAGATGCCGGCCATTTTGCTGCTGGACGAGCCGACGGCGTTCCTCGACATCAAGCATCAGGTCGACATTTACGATATTCTCACGCGCCTCAATCGAGAGCGGAAAATGACGATTGTCGCCGTCTCGCACGATCTCAACCTGGCCTCGCACTACTGCGAGCGTATCCTTGTTTTCAAGCAGGGCCGATTGAAATTCGACGGGAGGCCGGAATCGGCGATCACGCCCGAGATCGTGCGCGAGGTGTACGAGGCCGACGTGGTCGTTCGCGCAGATGAAAGAACAGGACGACCGTATGTCCTTCCAATACATCCGGACGGATACACCCGGCGGGGGAGCGGCTCGTGAAGGTTGTTCTTGTCAATCCGCCCGAACTGATCGCCGGTACGGAAAACGGCGTCGGCTTCGGTGCGCGCACATTCGTGAAGCAGGTACGGGTTTTGCCGCCGCTCGGGCTCGCGTACTTAGCCGCGATGGCGCGCCGCGCCTCTCACGAGGTTCAGATAATCGATGCGAATGCGCTTCGCCTCGGGCCGGAAGAGGTTCTTGCCAAAATACGAATTCTTGCGCCGGACATTGTCGGCATCACGTGCGTGACACCGCTGTTTCCGATTGTCACGCACATCGCGCGGCAGTTGAAGAGGCTGAGTCCGCCCCCGATAGTTGTGGTTGGTGGGCCGCAGGTGACGATCATGCCGGAGCTGACGGCGCAGAATCCGGCCTTTGATTATGCGATCGAGGGTGAAGCCGAAGTCTCCTTCGTTAAGCTGCTCGACGCGCTCTCCGGCGGCGGGCCGGCGTCCGGAATAAATGGACTTCTTTACCGTGATGGCGAGGGAGTCATTCGAAGTTGTGAACCCGAGCCGATGGCGGTGGACCGAATCCCTTTTCCCGCTCGCGACCTCCTGCCGAACGATCATTATTTCGACATGACGACTGAGAGTCGGAAGGCTTCGTCGATAATGACCGCGCGCGGCTGTCCGTTCCGCTGCTCTTTTTGCGAGCGCTACATTCGGGGCGGGCATTACCGGCCGCGAAATCCTGAAAGTGTTGTTGACGAGTTGGAAGAACTGGTAAACAAATTCGGTTGCAGCGAGATCGTGATCTATGACGATACCTTTACCGCCTCGAAGAAGCGGGCGGCCGACATCTGTCAAAAGATTCTCGAGCGCGGCCTTCGATTCCGATGGGACTGCCGCACGCGCGTCGACTGCGTGGAGAGCGATCTGCTGAAATTGATGAAGCGGGCGGGTTGCTCGCGCATCTCGTACGGAGTCGAATCGGCCGGGGCGGCGGTACTCGAACAGTTTCGGAAAAACATCACGATCGAGCAGGTGGAGCAGGCGTTTGCCTGGACGCGCGACGCCCGTATCAGGATTCTCGGCTACTTTATGATTGGCGCGCCGGGCGAGCCGCGCGAGTCGATTCAAAATACGATCAAGCTCTCGCTTCGGCTCAATCCGGACTTCGCCTATTACTCCATAGTAGTACCCTACCCCGGCACGGACATGTATGATCGCGCGCTTGCAGACGGTTTGATTCCGTTCGATTACTGGAGAGAGTATGTGCTGAGCGAAGGGAAGCTGGCGGAGCCGGTGCCCATGTTCGAGCACGGCGATGTCACGCGCGAGTATCTGCAAGAGACGCTGAAGTCGGCATACCAGCGGTTCTACCTGCGTCCCGGATACATTCTGAAAAGACTTCATTCGGTCCGGAGTATTTCCGACTTTCTGTGGCACGTCAAGATGGCAAAGGCAACGGTACTGACATAGGACAAACGGGAAACGCTCATGCTCGATAGAGAATATATTGGAAACTTGCACATCCACTCGACCTATTCGGACGGCACATCGACGATAGAGGAGATCGCGGCCGCGGCGGGGCGCGCGGGGATTCACTTCGTCGGGATCAACGACCACTTCACGCTCCGGGGACTGAAGGAAGGCAAGGAGGGCTGGCGCGATCGTGTGGCGGTTCTCGTGGGCTGCGAGATCAACGAGCGCTACAATCATTACCTTGCTTACAATATTAAGGATGAAATCCCGAATGATACGGCTGAGCCTCAAAACGTGATCGATGCGGTCAATCGCGAGGGCGGATTCGGCTTCATCGCACACCCGTACGAGCTTGGAAGTCCGCTGCACGACGGCGGCGCCGCGTTCAATTGGCTGCGCTGGGATGTGAACGGCTACACTGGCATCAGCATCTGGAATTTTTCTTCCATCTGGAAAGGCAATGCCCGCAACTACCCGCTGGGATTGTATTACTATTACAACATTGGAGCCGCGGATCTCGATCCTCTCAGGGATGCAATGGCCAAATGGGATGAATTGCTCCAGACGCGCAAGGTGGTCGCGATAGGCACCTCGGACAACCACGGGATGAATGTGAAGGCGCTGCTGGGCCTCATTCGCGGAAAGATATTCGATTACGAGTACGCGTGCCGCGCGGTGAATACGCACATCCTGCTGAACGGCGAACTTCCTGAAGATTTTCAGGCAGCCAAACAGGCGATTTATGACGCACTGCGGCACGGTCATTGTTTCGTCGGCAACAGCCTCTTCGAGAATGCGCGCGGGTTCCGCTTCTATGCCGAACCCAAGAGCGGCATAACCGAGATGGGCGACGACGGCTCTTTGGCGGATTCGCCGGTACTCGTTGTCAAATCTCCGGCGCGCGCGCATATCCGCTTCATCCATTCAGGCCGGATTGTGAAGGAAGAGCTTTCGACTTCTTCGTCATTCAAGCCCGACTCCCCGGGACCCTATCGCGTCGAATTGCACCTGCCCCGCCCGCGCGGCAAGACGAGGGCGTGGATCTATTCCAACCCGATCTATCTCGCATAAGGCCTTCTGATGAAAGTCAACCTTGTTTCCGCAACTGATCAAGACACCGATTTCCTCTGGCGCTTGCACCGTGAAGTGATGCGGGCGTATGTGGAAGAATTGTGGGGATGGCACGAGGAGGAACAGCGCGAGCGTTTTTTTGAAAAGCTGAATCTGGAGAATACTCAGATTATTGAAATGGAAGGTGCCCCGGTTGGTTCAATTCGAGTGGATCGACATCCTGACCATATCCTTCTCGTTAACGTTGCCATTGTGCCTGCCTTTCAGCGCCGGGGGATCGGGAAATGTCTCATCAAGAAGCTCATTCGGGAGGCGGACGACAGCGGGCTTCCGCTTCGACTGCAGGTTTTCAGGATAAATCCGGCTCACGAGCTATACCGGCGGATGGGTTTTGAAATCAGCAACCTTTCCGATACGCATTTTCATATGGAATATCTGCCAAGGCGGGAACAGATGCTGTGAAACATTTTGGTTCAGCCGGCGACTAACTCGAGGGTCTCAGGAAGTCGATTCGGACTTCATCCGATCGAGCAGTGCGCCGAGGCGTTCGCCTTTTCGCGCGTGGGAGAGGAGGAATTCGATCATGCGGCGAAATTGCTGAACCACCTCTTCGACGGCCTCGAATTCGCCCAGAGTCTCTGCCAGGCGCGGATGGCGCCCCAGCTTGCCGCCCGCGATCACCTCGTGTTTCCGGCCGGTCACTGAAAGCGCATCGGATTGACAGGCCCGGACGCAGTCGGAACAGCCGATACAGCGGCTCGAGTCGATCTCCGGTTTTCCCTCGACCAAAACGAGCGCACCTTCCTTACAAGCTTCCTCGCACATCCCGCATCCGGTACAATTGGACTCGTCAAATCCTATCCGGGCGCGGCCGATGACGCCGAAATCTCGAATCTGCGGCTGGATGCATGCATTCGGACAGCCAGACACGGCGGCGCAGAACTGGCTGTGATATTTGAACGGGCCTTCCAGCAGTTCGGCAAGGCACTGCTTGAAGCGGGGTTCGTCCAGAACGGCTTGCAGCCTCTCGGCCACCGCCTTGACGTCTATCACGCCCATCGGGCATCCCATGGCGCCCGCCCGGCACGTGATGACTTCGGTTACTTCCTTTTCTTTGGGCATTTCCATAACTTAATTATAGCGAATTCGACAGAGACCGTTCTGTGACGTATATCACAAGGCGGAAAACAAAGCAAACAGTGGAATACCCGGGGGAAAATACATTCGTCAGAGGCAATCCACATCGGACGGGTTATTTATCCAATATGTATGGGTTCCAGGTCCAGACCCTGGATTCCTCCTTTCGCAGAGATTTTATTGAAACAGTTTATTTTACATTTTCATCTCTTCATTTGAATCGAAAGTCGAGTTTGAAGTCATAAAGCCAAGGGATGTGCGG
>QZKU01000016.1 GCA_003598085.1 Candidatus Abyssobacteria bacterium SURF_5 | reverse complement strand
CAATTCGGAAGAATCATAACGCTGATGCTCAATTTCCCTCAGCATGCAATGCCTTAACAGGTCTGAGCGTCTTGAAAAACATAATTATGGGACAGCCTCATTACGGCTCTTTGCGACGAAAGACTCTCATCTATTTTGTCAGAAGCGCTGGTCGACGTTAATGGATAAAAGGAAATTTGAGGAGGATTAGAATAGTGAGATATCTGTGGCGATATCCTTGTAAATGTTCATTGTTTGAGAGAGCGCGGCCTGTGACAGCCCCAAGTGATCAATTATACTGATAATGCGCTGATCTATGTCGCCCGCTGTTTGATCACTCGCCTGCTCCTGTTTACAGAAGATGTTGGCGAGAAAAATCAGGCCTGGCAGCTTTCCGCGCTTCGGCTCCTGCTCGGGCATGTGATGATATCGAATGGCGTGGCTGAGGGTCTCCGGCAGTAACCAGAATTCGCTGAGCAGATAACCGAGTTCAGCGTGCGTGATGCCCATAACTTCTTCTTCATTGTCTGAAGTTAATGGAAAACTTCGAGGGGGGCCGGTGTAGTGGTCTTCACGAAACATCTCGGTTGCAAGAGCGGCTTTTCCGATATCATGAAGCAGCCCCGCGACAAAGGCTGATTCCATTTCATGGGACCGCAGGTTCGCCGCCAACAATTTTGCCAGGGTGGCGCATGCGAACGAATGATTCCAGTACGACTTAAAATCAAAGCCTCCGCCTTTGTTCATGTAATCGAAGATGGAAACCGTCACCGCGAGCGACTGGGTCTGCTGAAAACCGAGGAGCGCAATAGCATGCTTGATGTCCACTACTTTGCGCGAGAAGCCGTAGGCCGGAGAATTGGCGAGCCTCAGTATCTTTGCCGACAGAGCCGCGTCGGTTGAGATTACCTTCGCCAGATCTGAAGCGGAAGAATTCGGATCATTGACAATGGCCGATACTGTCTGCAGAATATCGGGAAGAGTGGGTAGTTCCTGAACGCGTTCGACCAGCCGCGCAGCCCAGCCTAGATCGGGGGCCGTCTCTATATCTACGGTATCTTCGGCCGGTTTTTCGTCAAGATGTTTGCCCCGCTGATAATAGCGATCGAGCGCCCTGTACACCGCGCTTCGCGAACAGAGAACGGGTTTCACCTTCAGATCGGTCGCTTCCTCGAGTTGCGCAATAGCCACTTCATCCAGAGGGCAGACCATCGCGACGGTCAGGAGGCTCTTCATTCTGCCGATGGGGACGACTTCATGGCGCAATGCGAGATCGCGAGGAAGCAGATCGATGATATCGCGGCTGATTTCATATCGGGCCAGTTCGATGCTGGCGACCCCTCCGATTGCGCCCAGGAACTCATGGAACTTTTGTTCGCTCAGGTATCCGAGTTCGATCAGAATATTGCCCAGCCGGTCGCGCCGAGACTTCTGGACCTCCAGCGCTCGCCGAACCTGCTCCGAAGTTACATATCCTCTTTCTATCAGGAGGGCCCCAATCTTTTTTTTGCCTGTTATCATTTAGCGCGCATCAACTTCTTGATATGCCAATAAATCCATCTTTCAGTTAGGCTAGCATAAAGTGCCTGGAAATGTCAATCCTTTATTCAGCGCCAGAACGGGGTTCCGTGCGAGCGGCGGGTAGTAAGCTCAACGAACTCTTATTTGACAAGCGCCCCTTGTTTTGATACCATAAACTGATTATCGGTAATTTGTTGTACCGCGCGCTATAGTGCGCAGCCGTCCATTTGGGGAGTCGCCAAGCGGAAAGGCATCGGCCTTTGGAGCCGACATGCGCAGGTTCGAATCCTGCCTCCCCAGCCGCGGGGAAGATTCCCGTCTTTCTTTTTTTAGCCAAGTCCGGAGACGGTTCAGATGAAATCTCAAGCAGATCCCTCTTTAGCCTGTATCATCTTGGCTGCCGGCCAGGGGACTCGGATGAAGTCGGAGATCCCCAAGGTACTCCACAAGATTTCCGGCAGGCCGATGATCGAATACATCGTTCGGACCGTAAGACCTTTTAACCCGGTGAAGCTGTGCCTTGTCGTCGGCTATAAGGAGGAGTTGGTCCGCAGGCATTTCGGAGAGAGCGTCCTGTACGTGACACAGCACGAGCAGTTGGGAACCGGACACGCTGTCTCTCAGGCGAAAACGGAGCTGCTCGGGTTCAAAGGGGACGTCCTGGTTTTGTATGGGGACGTTCCGCTCATAAAAGAGGAAACGCTTCAAAAACTGATCGAAAAACATCAGAAATCGAATGCCGGCGCCACACTTGTTACCACCCGCGTGTCCGATTCGGGCGGCTTTGGCCGGATCGTTCGCGACCGCTCCCGGAAAATCGTCAGGATCGTAGAAGAAAAAGACGCAACGTCTGCGCAAAAACGGATTCGGGAAATCAATCCTGGTATATATTGTTTCAAGGCGGGGGCTCTACTGGATGCGCTCTCGAAGGTGAGAACCTCAAACAGCCAAAAAGAATATTATCTCACTGACGTAATCGAGATTCTCATCAATGACGGGAAAAAGGTGGAGACCGTTTGTACGGATGATGAAACCGAAATCATGCAAGTGAACAGCCGAAAACAACTCGTTCGGCTCAACCGCATCATGCATGACCGGGTAATAGACAGGTTGCTGGATGATGGGGTCACCGTGATGGATCCCGAAACGACGTTTGTCTCCGATACCGTCAAGATGGAGCGCGACGTCCTCATTTATCCATTTGCATATATTGAGGGTTACACCTCGATAGGAGCGGGCACGGTCATTGGGCCGCAGACATACATCACTGACAGTGAAATCGGCCGCAATGTCGTCGTGGTCATGTCTTACCTTTCGTCATGTGTTGTCCGCGACAACAGCCGCATTGGTCCGTACTCGCATTTGAGACCCGAGGCTTTCATCGGCGAGAACGTCCACATCGGCAACTTTGTCGAGATCAAGAAATCATTTATAGATGATTCCACGAAAATAAACCATCTGAGCTATATTGGCGACGCGAAAGTAGGTGAAGGAGTAAACATTGGGGCAGGGACGATTACGGCAAACTATGATGGCGTGAAAAAGAGCGAGACGTTTATTGACAGCGGAGCTTCAATCGGTAGTGGAACGGTGCTGGTCGCTCCAGTCAAAGTGGGTAAGAATGCGACTACCGGCGCCGGCGCGATAGTACCGAAAAATCATGATATCCCCCCGCATGCCATTTTTGTGGGCATGCCGGCTCGCGAATTGAAAAAGGAAAAATAGGTCTGATATTCTTAATTTCGAGAGGGAGATTCTTAGTATGGAAATGGTTGAATTAAAAGCAAGCGTCAGATCGCAAACGGGCAAGAAGGGCGCACGGGAATATCGAAAGCGGGGACTGGTTCCAGGCATTCTCTACGGGAGGAACGAACAACCGGCCCCGGTTGCGGTAGACCCGAAGGAATTGAACCGGGCGCTTCACACACACGCCGGCGCCAATGCGATCATCAGGTTGTCGGTCGAGGATAAAGCCGACGAGCCGATTACGGTCGTGGTGAAGGAATTGCAGGTAGATACCATTAAGGGAACGATGACGCACGTTGACTTCTGTCATATTTCATTGGACGAAGTAATCCAGACTTCTGTTCCATTCGAAATAGTGGGCGAGGCGCCGGGCGTCAAGCAAGGCGGCATTCTGGAGCGCACCCTGTGGGAACTTGAGATTGAAAGTTTGCCGTTAAATATTCCGGATTCCATCAAGATAGATGTCAGCTCGCTTGATCTTGGCGATGCGCTTATGGTATCCGACCTGTCGATCCCGGAAGGCATTACTGTACTGACCGATTCGGATATTGCCGTAGTATCCATTGTCGCTCCGCGAGGCGAGCCCGCTGCTGAGGTAGCAGCTGCACCGGCTGAAGCGGAAGAGCCGGAAGTGATCAGCGGCAAGCCTGCGAAGGAAGCCGAAAAAGCGGAAGAAACGGAAGAGAAGAAGACCGAGAAACGGAAATAACAGAGGTGAGACTCGTTGTCGGCTTGGGGAATCCGGGGCGAACGTACGCGCTTACCAGGCACAACTTCGGCTTCTTGGTTGTGGATACATTTGCACAGAGGCAAGGCCTTGCATTCACGCGACAGAAATTCAAGGCGAAAATAGCGTCGGGCATAATCCAGGGGGAACAGGTTCTCCTGGCCAAGCCACAGACATTCATGAACTTGAGCGGCGAGGCGGTCGCGCCGCTTGTTCGGTTTTATGACCTCCCGTTATCGCAGGTGTTGTTGGTATACGATGACATAGATCTCCCTTTTGGAAAGCTGCGCCTGAGGGATTCGGGATCGTCCGGCGGACACAAGGGAATGCAGTCGATAATTGCAGCGCTGGGTACTTCGTGCATTCCGCGGTTACGGCTCGGAATTCGAGGCGAGAAAGCCGGAGGCGATCTGCGCGCGTATGTCCTGCAGCCGTTTTCAAAAGAGGAATCGGCGGATTTGCCGGAGTTACGCGAAAAAGCGTCCCAAGCCATTGAGGCGGTTCTCACGGAACCTTTTGAGAAGGCCATGAACCAGTTTAACTGAGATAGGGGATTGTCATGAAGAGATCAGATGCCAACAAGAGAAGCCGAACGATGATTGAAGGAGTTGCGAAAGGACCTCATCGGTCTCTGTTCAAAGCCATGGGATTTACCGACAAAGAACTTTCGGCTCCTATTGTCGGCATCGCCTGCTCCTTTAATGAGATCATCCCCGGTCATATTCATCTCGATAAGGTTGCGCAAGCCGTAAAAGACGGCGTCCGTATGGCCGGAGCGACGCCGGTGCTGTTCAGCACCATTGGCGTTTGCGACGGAATTGCGATGAATCACGAGGGCATGAAGTATTCCCTCGGAAGTCGCGAACTGATTGCAGATTCCGTTGAGATCATGGCGCGCGCACATCCGTTTGACGGCATCGTCCTCATTCCGAATTGCGACAAAATTGTACCCGGCATGATCATGGCCGCGGCCAGGCTCAATATTCCGGCGCTCGTCTGCAGCGGCGGCCCGATGCTGGCGGGCAAACTCGACGGCGCAGCCATCGATTTGAACAGCCTGTTTGCCGGCATTCCGAAAGCCACAAGCGGAGAAATCAGCAGCGCCTTGTGGAAAGAGATGGAAGATTGCGCCTGTCCCGGGGCGGGTTCCTGTTCAGGCATGTTTACGGCCAACACTATGAACTGTCTGAGCGAGGCGTTGGGAATCGCTCTTCCCGGCAACGGCACGGTTCCGGCCGTGTTCGCGGAACGATACCGGCTGGCAAAAGAGGCCGGAATGGCCATCGTCGCTCTGATACGCCGCGGCATTCGACCGAGAGACATCATGACCAGGACCTCGCTGGAGAACGCCATCGCTCTCGATATGGCATTTGGCGGCTCCTCCAATTCCGCGCTGCATCTGCCGGCGATCGCGCATGAACTCGGGTTTGAGCTGTCACTGCGCGTGTTCAACAAGATATCCGAACGCACACCGCACATCTGCAATATGGCGCCCGGCGGCTCGCACCACCTCGAGGACCTGTACTACGCGGGCGGAGTCCAGGCAATTCTGAAACGCTTGCTGCAGGGAAGACTGATTGACGGAACCGCTCTGACAGCAACCGGCAAGAGCCTGGGTGCGAATCTGCGAACGGTGACTGTAAAGGATGCAGACGTTGTCCGACCGCTTGATGAACCGTATCACGCGACCGGCGGTCTTGCCGCGCTCTTTGGGAACCTTGCGCCCGAAGGATCGATTGTCAAACAATCCGCGGTTGCGCCCGAAATGCTGAGGCACAGCGGTCCCGCGCGCATATTCGAGAGCGAAGGCTCGGCTGCCGAAGCCATCATCGGCCGAAAGATCAAGGCCGGCGAAGTCATTGTCATTAGATATGAAGGTCCCAAGGGCGGACCGGGAATGCAGGAAATGCTGACGCCGACGGCCGCCATAAAAGGAATCGGCATGGACAAAGACGTGGCTTTGATCACCGACGGCAGGTTCTCGGGCGCCACGACCGGCGCCTCGATCGGCCACGTCTCGCCCGAAGCGATGGCCGGCGGACCGATTGCGGGATTGAGAAACGGCGATATCATCGAAATTGATATTCCCGGCAAAAAGCTTACCGTTCGCCTTTCGAAAAACGAGTTGAAAAAACGGCTGAAGGACTGGCGGCCTCCGAAGGCGAAAGTATCAACCGGATATCTCGGCCGCTATTCCCGGCTGGTTACCTCCGGCAGTACAGGCGCCGTTTTCGAAGACTGACTGAAGAAGGATTCAAGAGTATGACGATGATGACCGGTGCACAGATTTTTGTGGAGTCCCTGCTGCGAGAGAATGTCGAATACCTGTTCGGAATTCCGGGCGGTGTGGTGATTCCCGTTTTTGACGCTCTGTTCGATTCGCCGCTGAAGGTGATCCTTACGCGTCACGAGCAGGGAGCCACACACGCAGCCGATGGATACGCCCGCGCAACCGGGAAAGTGGGCGTATGTCTGGTGACCTCGGGTCCCGGCGCATGTAATACAGTGACCGGTCTCGCGACGGCTAATATGGATTCGATTCCGATCGTTGTCTTTACAGGGCAGGTGCCGACGCCGATGATCGGAAACGACGCCTTTCAGGAATCCGACATTGTGGGTATCACGCGTCCGATCACAAAGCATAATTTTCTGGTGCGCAATGCGCGGGATCTGGCGCGGATTATCAAAGAGGCCTTCTACATAGCCTCAACGGGGCGGCCGGGTCCGGTGCTTGTTGACCTGCCGAAGGATGTGGCTGTCACTGAGACTGAGTATGTGCCGGTTTCAGAAGTGACGATCCGGGGGTACAAACCGGTACTGGACGGCCATGTGAAGCAGATAAAGAAAGCTGCGGAACTGATCAACGCGTCAAAGAAAGCTGTTATTTATGCGGGCGGCGGGGTAATTCTCGCCGGCGCCGCAAAGGAGCTTGTCCAACTCGCGCACAAGACGAGGCTCCCCGTAACGACGAGTCTGCTCGGGTTGGGTGGATTTCCGGCTGACGACAAGCTGTTTCTGGGGATGCCTGGAATGCACGGCACCCGGTTTGCCAATTATGCGCTGTCTGAATGCGATCTTATTGTCGCCGTCGGCACCCGATTCGACGACCGGGTCACCGGCAACATCAAAGAATTCGCAGTCCATGCGAAGATTATCCATATTGATGTCGATCCGACGGCGATCAGCAAGAACGTTCGCGTTGACGTGCCGATCGTTGGCGATGCCGCCAACATTCTGGCGAAGTTGATACCGCTCGTTACTCGGACCGACAACGGAAACTGGCTGAAGCAGATCGAAGACTGGAAAGCCCAGTATCCGCTTACCTATAAAGACAGCGACAAGGAAATAAAGCCTCAATATGTCGTCGAGCAAATCTATGAGGCGACCAAAGGCGAGGCGATTATCACTACCGAGGTCGGACAGAACCAGATGTGGGCCGCTCACTACTACAAGTTCAAATCCCCGCGCAGCTTTCTCTCTTCCGGAGGGCTGGGGACGATGGGTTACGGTCTTCCCGCCGCCATCGGAGCGCAACTGGGCCGGCCAGATAAGGTGGTATTCGACATTGCGGGCGACGGCAGCATCCAGATGAACATTCAGGAACTGGCGACCGCCGTGCACAACCGCTTGCCGATCAACGTAGCGATACTCAATAATCACTTCCTCGGAATGGTCCGGCAATGGCAGGAGCTTTTCCATAATCGCCGCTATTCCTCGACGTGCCTTTTGAACAATCCGGATTTCGTGAAGATTGCCGAAGCGTACGGCGCGAAGGGCATGAGAATAAGGAAGAAAAAGGACGTGCGTCCTGCCATTGAAGAGGCCATCAAGACGCCTTTGCCGGTCATTCTCGACTTCGAAGTGGCGCGAGAGGAAAACGTTTATCCGATGGTTCCGGTGGGAGCAGGAATACATCAGATGATCGGAGGCCTGGCATGAAACATACGATATCGGTGCTGGTCGAAAATCAATTTGGTGTACTTGCGCGCATCTCCGGTTTGTTCAGCGGACGCGGCTTTAACATCGACAGTCTTTCCGTCGGAGAAACCGAGGATCCAACCGTCTCGCGGATCACGCTGGTCGTAAAAGGGGACGACATGATCATCGAGCAGGTGATCAAACAATTGAATAGACTGGTCGATGTGATCAAGGTCAGCGACCTCACCAAAGACGATTTCATTGACAGTGAGCTCGCGCTGATCAAAATTCCGTGCGACGGGAAAACGCGCTCCGAGATCATGCAGATCGTGGATATTTACAGAGGAAGGATCGTCGATGTTGCGCTTCGCTCTCTGACTGTAGAGCTGTCCGGTTCGGAAGAAAATGTGCGGGGAATCATGGATCTGCTGCAGGAATTCGGGAAACTGGAGGTTGTACGCAGCGGGAAAATCGCGATCTCCCGTGATAGAAAGAATACGCGCGGGAACAACCATAAATAGTGCCCGGGGCCGCACGCGCTGAACAGCATTGTTGAAGTTGGCAAAGATGCCGCACGCATGGTAAAATGATTATTGACCCAATGGCGGATTCCACGATGCCGATAGATAGAAAAGAAAAAAGATGCCATCAACCCTTGCCCAGAAAATACTGGCGAAACATGCCGGTGTGGAGGAAGTCTCGCCCGGCGAATTGATCAACGCTTCCGTTGACTTCGCTCTGGCAAACGATATCACCGCCCCAATCGCTATTGAAGCCTTTCAGCAAATCGGATCGTCACACGTTTACGACCCCTCGCGTATCGCACTCATTGCCGACCACTTTGTCCCGAATAAAGATATTCAGAGCGCTCAACAGGTGAGACAGATGCGCCTGTTCGCGCGCCGGTACGGGATAGAACATTTCTACGAAGCCGGCAAAATGGGCGTCGAGCACGCGCTTTTGCCCGAGTTGGGATTGGTCTTGCCCGGTGATCTGGTCATCGGCGCCGATTCTCACACGTGCACCTACGGCGCGTTAGGCGCCTTCTCGACCGGCGTGGGCAGCACTGATCTCGCCGCAGCCATGGCCACGGGTGAAGTTTGGCTGAAAGTGCCCGAAAACTTCAAGTTCATCTACCATGGGCGCCTTTCAAAATGGGTTTCAGGGAAAGACCTCATCCTGTATACCATAGGTAAAATAGGGGTCGACGGGGCACTGTACACCGCCATGGAATTCTGCGGTGAAGCCATTTCCGGCCTGCCGATGGCGGACCGTTTTACCATCTGCAACATGGCGATCGAGGCAGGCGCCAAAGCGGGAATGATCGAACCTGACCAACTGACGCTGGAATATGTCAAACCGCGCGCCCGCCGCCGGTTTGACATGCTCAGGAGCGATCCGGACGCGCGGTATCGGGAAGTGTTCGAATTCGACGCTTCACAAATCCCATTACAGGTCGCCTGTCCCTCTCTTCCGTCCAACACCCGCCCCGCCGCTGAACTGGGCGGAGTGGAGATCGATCAGGTCGTAATCGGCTCATGCACCAACGGCAGGATTGAGGATATGCGCGTTGCGGCCGAAATCCTCCGCGGGCACAAAGTTCATCCGCGGGTAAGGTGTCTGATAATTCCGGCCACACCGTCGGTTGTCAGGGAGTGCAGCGCTGAAGGACTGCTGGACGTTTTTCTGGAAGCCGGCGCCGCGGTCTCGACTCCCACATGCGGTCCGTGTCTCGGAGGACACATGGGTGTTCTTGCCGAGGGGGAGCGCGCGCTCGCGACGACGAACCGAAACTTTGTCGGCCGGATGGGTCATCCGAAAAGTGAAGTGTATCTTGCAGGACCGGCGGTTGCGGCCGCAACGGCTATAGCCGGATTCATTTGCGGTCCTGATGAAATAACATCTACTGCAGCCAAAAACGATGGATAAGAAAATGCCCTTACAGAAATTGCTCGATGTCCAGAAGGTGGATTTGAAGATTCAGGGGATGGAGATTGAAGCCTCCGCCATCCCCCGGCAAATCAGGGACTGGGAAAGTTCGCTGCAAATCCATAAACTTGAATTGAACAAGTTGATTCAGGCGATCGAAGAGAGGAGGAAAGAGCAGCGCCAGCTCGAGAGGTCGCTGGAACAGAAACAGACGGCGTTGGTCAAGTTCAACACACAATTGCCGCTGATCAAGACGAACCGGGAATACAAGGCGATCCTTTTGGAGGTTGACACGGTCGAGAAAGAAATAGGCGATCTTGAAGAGCAGATCCTTTCCAAGATGGATGAAGTGGAAGGAGTAGAGGTTCAGGTAAAACAAAAGGAAGCCGAACTCAGGAAAATGCAGCAGGAAATCGAAAAAGAGAAGGACCGCTTGCAGCAGCAAAAAAATGCGCTCGATGCCTGCCTGAAAGATACCCGATCCGAACGGCAGCAGATGGCTGCAGGCGTGGAGGTTTCCCTGCTCAACCAGTACGACAGGATTCGGAGTCATAAAGGGGGCCTGGCAATTGCCCACATACGGGATGAATCCTGCGGCGCTTGTCATATGGCGCTTCCGCCTCAGTTGGTCAATGAAGTCATGGGCGGCAGAATCCGGGCATGCCCGAGTTGCTCGCGCCTGCTCCATTGGGAGGAGGAAGAGCAACAAGACGGAGCGGACGAGCAATAATTTTCTTTTTCTCCGGTTTCTATCCCCGGCGATTTCGCGAGAGCCGAGGATTTTTTTTTAAAGTTATGCGTGTTCTCGTTCAGAAAGCGCTATAATCGTGTTCGACGAGAAATTGAGAAGCGAGAGCCTCTCCAGGTGAAGCATGAATTCTCTCGAGTATTTACTGTCTTTCCAGCGTTTCGGGATCAAGCTCGGGCTGGACAATATCAATTACCTCCTTGACCAGATCGGGAATCCGCATTCTCGGTTCCGGGTCATCCACATTACCGGAACAAACGGAAAGGGCTCGGTTGCCGCATTCCTTTCCTCCGTCCTTGAAGAAAAGGGCTTTCGCGTAGGCCGCTTTATTTCTCCTCATCTCATTGATTTTTCCGAGCGAATAGTTGTGAACGACAATCCAATCTCGCGCCAGGATATTGATGAACTGGTGGAACAGATACGTCCGGTTGTCCACGCAATGCAAGCAGAACCAAAGCTGGGGCACCCGACGTTCTTCGAAGCTGTCACCGCGATGGCATTCAGTTACTTTGCCCGGATGAGAATAGACTTCGGAGTCATCGAGGTTGGAATGGGGGGCCGATACGACTCCACAAACGTCGTCAACCCGTGCCTTTGCGTGATAACCAATATCCATCTGGAGCACTGCGAATATTTGGGTGATACAATTGAAAAAATAGCGGTTGAGAAAGCTGGTATCATTAAACCGGGCGTCGATGTCGTTTCGGCTGCAGATCGGCCGGAAGCACGCCAGGTGATCGATCAAAAAGCGGGGGAGTGTGGTTCAGCGGTTTTCTATCTGGGCCGTGATTTTCGAGTGAGTTCGCGGCGCGACCGCTTTCCCAGACAATACATCGATTTTGAGGGACCGTGGGGGAGTGTTCGAGATATTGAGCTTAATCTCGGAGGCGATTTTCAAGCGTCCAATGCGGCCTTGGCTGTTATGGGGATAGAAACCCTTGCGAAAAGAGGCATCATCCCATCCGATGAGAGCGCCCTTCGGGCGGGAATGGCGGCCGCCCGATGGCCGGCCAGGCTGGAAAAGATCCTGGATTCTCCAATGGTTCTGCTCGACGGCGCTCACAACCCGTCGGCCATGCGCGCCCTAGCCGATACGATACAATCGCTTTTTCCCGGACGCCGCATAATCCTGGTCGTTGCGATTCTCTCAGATAAGGATTCCGCTGAATGCCTGCGCATCCTGAGAAGCGTCGGCAGCACGATCATCTTAACTCAATCCACATATGAACGGGCGCTTTCCGCAGAAAAATTGCTTGCCGTCGCAGACGGGATTTTTGAGAATCCGCTATGCGAGCCGTCGCTGGCGGCCGCCATGCGACGGGCGCTTTCGCTGTGCGGACATGAGGAAATCATTCTGGTCGCCGGCTCTTTGTTCAACGTTGCCGAGGTCAAGCAGTTTGTTGAAAACATGAATACGAAAGCCGTTTGGCACGCCTGAACGTTTTCTACCAGAAGGGGTCAGCTATGGGATTGCGATACTATATCGGCGTCGACATCGGCGCGACGTGGATAAAGATCGGATTGGTGACCCGCGAAGGACAGCTCGTTTCAAAGGTGGAAACAGCAACACGTGATATATCGAGCCCCGCAGACTTTCTTGCGAGCGCAAAGAAATCGATCGGCATGCTGCTGGAGAAGAATGACGTCTTAAAGGAATCGCTTCTCGCCATTGGAGTGGGAGCGCCCGGCTGGGTGAATTATGCGGCCGGAATTGTGAATGATTTGACGAATATTCCGGGATGGCAATTTGTGCCGCTCGCGAAAGAATTGGAGCGAAGCAATCATCTTCCCGCGTTTGTGGATAATGATGCCAACGTGATGGCAATAGGCGAGATGGTGCATGGAGCTGGCAAAGGATTTCGGAATTTTGTCTGCCTCACGCTGGGGACGGGCGTCGGCGGAGCGATTGTAATCGACAGGGATATCTATCGCGGGATGAGCGGCCTGGCAGGCGAGATCGGTCATATGACACTGGATATGAATGGCCGCCTGTGCGCGTGCGGCGCCAAGGGATGTCTCGAGCGCTACGTAGGAAACCGTTTCATCGTTCAAAATGCGGTCGAGCGGCTGCGGGAGCAGATCGATGGAAAGAGCGTCATTTTAGAGCTTGCGGGGAATCAGGTGGAGAATATAACTCCCAAACTCCTCTCAGAAGCTGCCGCCGCCGGGGACGAAATCGCCTTGGATGTGTGGCGGGAAACCGGTATCTATGTCGGTGTAGCCCTGGCGGTGCTCGTAAATCTCTTGAATCCGGAATGCTTCATCATTGGGGGAGGTGTTGCCAATGCAGGAGAAATTCTTTTTGACCCGATGAGAGAGAGCATGGAATCCCTCGCGATGAACCAGGTAGGTAAGCAAACTCCTGTTTTTCAGGCACGTCTTGGAAAGGATGCAGGCATGATCGGAGCGGCCACGTTTGCCATGACCTACCTGGAAAAGAATTATCCCTCCAACCGATAGTCGAGTCGATCCTGATAATATACAACCTTATGTTTGTCGCGGAGCTCCCGCAGAAAATTTTCGTAGAGCTTTTGGTTAATCGCCTGTTTGACCTGCTCATAGGGAATCGCGTCAATTCGCCGAGCCAACCTGGCAACGGCGTGAAGATTCGGATCGGCGGGATTTATCTGAAACGGCTCCGAAACCTGATCAATGGAAAGGCCTTTGACCTTTTCGCGGATGGCCGGCGTCAGCCTCATGAACGGTGTCGGCGGAATCTCCCCGCAGAAATTAATGGGGGGGGCATCCGGAACCGAGGCGACTGCAGCGCTCAGGGCAACTCCTTCTTGTTCGGCTTTTTGGGCGGTATCCTTCAGGAATCTGTCGTTGCGCGCGTCTACGACAAGAAGTTCATAGACAAATTGAGGAGGTGAAATCGAAAACTCGTCGGGATGAGCCTCGTAGTAGCGCTTCCTTGTTGTTTCGTTCAATTCTTCACCGATCATTTTCTGCACCATAAGCTGCCGGCGCACTTCGTTGATTTCCTGCTTGGAATGTCCGTCTTCTCCTTTATGTTCATGGGCGGAGGTTCCTCCCATGCCTTCTTCGAGCTCAGCCTCCTGTTCCTCCTGCTCCCTCGCCTCGAGGACAGCGAAAACCTCTTCATCGCTCACCTGATTTCCCCGAGATTCAGCTTCCAAAATGAGCAATTCTTCGATAATGATATTTTCGAGTAACGAGCGGCGCGCATCCAAGCGAACCGCTTGATCCGGATCATTGGTCTTCGCACGCTCCTCGAACGGGAGCATCCTGATTCGAGCCATAAGATCATCGCGCCGAATCGGTTTGCCGCCAACCTCCGCCATCACCTGGCGTCCCTGATCGACGAGAAGGCCGCATCCCGTAAGCGGAGCCAGGACAAAAAAAAGGAGGAAGCAGATATGTCGTCTCATGTTCATCCCTTTCATTTATATTTAGCTTATTATATCATGGCGCCGCGAACGACAACAACCCTTTGATGTAAGATTTTTTCCGGCGCGCCGGTCGACCTAACACAACCAACCAAGCCTGCCAGGGCTTACGCATCTAAATTCCGAGTAATTTCTGTAGGAAAGTTTGATCGAGGGCGGCTTTTGTTCTTTTTCTTCTGAGTGATAGCTTTGGTGTTT
>QZKU01000015.1 GCA_003598085.1 Candidatus Abyssobacteria bacterium SURF_5 | reverse complement strand
AAACACCAAAGCTATCACTCAGAAGAAAAAGAACAAAAGCCGCCCTCGATCAAACTTTCCTACAGAAATTACTCGGAATTTAGATGCGTAAGCCCTGATTTTCCGGATACTTCGCCCGAAGTCCTCTTATCGCAAAAGACCTCATTTATACATGGAGAGCTTCAGAAAGTACCTTGCGGGACATCGCTTCTCTTGACAGAATTGAACCGATTTCCTCTTGACAGAGTTGGCGGTGAAATGATTTAATTTAAGCGCAAAGACATCAATAGCGCCAATTATTTGAGGATAGTGAGCGCGGGCGTGCAGATGAAGTGGAGGACTGTATATTCCTATAGATTCAGAATTTTCTCCAGAGCAGAGAAGGAGGAACACGATGAAGGTTTTGGACAGGAGAATCCTTGCTGCAGCGATCATTATCTTCGGTTTGCTGGCCGTTCTCGGGCTGTCACGCGTCTATGCCTCTCCAACGATTTATCCAACGGGCACCACGATTCACGAGCCTGCCACAACATTCGAGGGCTACTTCATGTTTCAGGCGGGACATCAGATTCTTTTGGTCGATATGGATGGCGAGGTGGTTCATAGCTGGACCGGCGGCCCGTATTCACTTGATTACATGGAGCCCTTGGACAATGGATCGATTCTCTCAACCGCAGAGACGGCTACCATGACCGGCCTGGTCGAGCTCGATTGGAATAGTAATCTCGTCTGGAGCGTCTCGTTTGATAAAAATGAGCTGGTCGTTCATCATGATTTCGAGCGGCTCGAAAACGGGAACACTCTCCTGTTATGCAGGAAACTGCGAATCGTCCCCGACATCTCTTCAAAGGAAATATGGGACGACTTTATAATTGAAGTTAATCCGCAGGGCAATATTGTTTGGGAATGGTACACGAGCGATCACTTCAGCGAGTTCGGGTTCAGCGCTCTGGCGAGGCGTTTGATTGACGAGAGAGGAGGCGACTGGTCTCATACCAATTCAATACATACTCTGCCTGAAAATCTGCTCGGCGACCCGAGGTTCAGGCCGGGAAATATTTTGGTCAGCCAAAGGCACACCAACACCATCTTCATCATCGACAAGAGCACCGGCACGATCGTCTGGAAATGCGGACCCGACGACAATCAGACCATCGGGCAACATGACGCCAAGATGATCCCTCTCGGATTGCCGGGTGCAGGAAACATCCTCGTCTTCGACAATGGCGGAAGAGGCGGGTATCCCGAGGAAGCCAGATTATATTCCCGGGTGGTCGAGATCGACCCCGTCCGGAAAACGGTGGTCTGGAAATATCTTGCGGCCATCTCCGGGCGGCATCCGGACACATTTTTTAGTGCTTTTATCAGTTCAGCACAGCGTCTGCCCAATGGCAACACCTTCATTGACGAAGGAGAATCAGGACGCCTGTTTCAGGTCACCAGCGAGGGCGAAATCGTATGGGAGTATATCAATCCCTTTTTCTATAAATACATGCAGGTGCTTACCGTCAATACCATTTATAGAGCACACCTGGTTCCGTTGGATTGGCCGCCGCTTCCGTAGGAGTCTTACTTCTGCACCATAGGAGCGATCCGCGTTTGCGATATTGACGGCGGGACGATGCCGCCGCCGCGTTTCTTTCCGTAGGGGCGACCCGGTGGGGTCGCCCGGCTTCTTTTCTCACCCGCCGAACGCCGGCAAAGAGAGCAATCCGCAGATTCCACAGCGCGGCGGAGCCGCAACCAAATTTCGATTTTGGATTGAAAAGGAAGAAGGGATCTATCTGAATGGTTATCATGGACTTACACAACAAATCAGGACAGAAAGCTTTCCGCGCTTGGAAGTCAGCGGATGAAGAATGTCGTGGGTGCGACGGCGTTGCAGTGGCGCAACTTCAATCGCGTTGCAAATGTTGCATGCGCGCAACCTTTCAGCGACTGTCGCAGGTCGCGTCGCACCCGCCACTTCGTTGCATTGTCGGTTGCTCATCAAGGAGTTACAGACCCGTTTACCCGCGAAAACCTTGAAGTGGCATGCTATGTGCTCTTTATGTTATTGTGAGGGCAACTGGGTTTTGGGACCACTTTTGATCAAGAAATGGAAACACAATGGCAAACGATTCATTGCAGGACCAGAAGGACATTTCAGCAATCATCTTCGACAGCATCACCGACGGCGTATTCACGACCGATCACGAGTGTCGGATCACTTCTTTTAATCGGGCGGCCGAGGAGATTTCGGGGTTCAGGCGAGAGGAGGCCATCGGCAAATTCTGTTTCGACATTTTCCGGACCGACCTGTGCCAGACGGGTTGCGCGCTTCGCAACACGTTGCAGAACGGAAAGCCGATCACGAATGTACGGGTAACGATTGTGACGCGCGACGGGCGCAAGGTGCCGATCAGCGTGAGCACCACGGTTCTTCGCAACGAGAAGAAGACCTGCATCGGCGCGGTCGAGTTTTTCCGGGACCTGTCGGAGATCGAGAATCTGCAGGACCAGGTGTCGAAGATCAACCGGTTCGAGAACCTGGTGAGCTGCAACGAGAAGATGCAGCGGATCTTCAAGCTGCTGCCGGAGATCGCCGAGTCGGAATGCAATGTGCTCATCCAGGGGCCGAGCGGGTCGGGCAAGGAACTGCTGGCGCAGGCGTTGCACGACCTGAGTCCCCGCAAACATAAATCGTATATCCGCATCAATTGCGCCGCTCTTCCCGAGACGCTGCTCGAGTCGGAACTCTTCGGCTATGTGCGCGGCGCATTCACCGACGCGAAGCGGGACAAGCCCGGCCTGTTCTACATGGCGCAAGGCGGCACACTGTTGTTGGACGAGATCGGCGATATGCCGTTGTCTCTGCAGGTGAAGCTGCTCAGGGTGCTGAACAATGGCGAATATCAGCCGCTGGGCTCGACGCGGATGCTGCAGACGGACGCCCGCATCATCACCTCATCGAACAGGGACCTCAAGCAGATGGTCGAGCAATCGGCATTTCGCGAGGACCTTTTCTACCGCATCAATGTGATCAATATCCAGATTCCTCCGTTGCGGGAGCGGCTCGAGGATCTTCCGCTATTGATCGATTATTTCGTGGAGAAGTTTCGATCGAAACGAAAGAAGGATATCCAGGGAGTAACGACAGAAGTCCTGAATCTTCTGCGGCGCTACGATTTTCCCGGGAACGTACGCGAGCTCGAGAACGCGATCGAGCACGCATTCGTCATTTGCAGGAAGAACGTGATCGGGCTCGAGCATCTGCCCGACCGGATACTGGAGGCGGCGCAGAAGAAGGAGAACGGCGCCTCCCGTTTGTGCCATGGCAGCAGCTCGGAGGAATCGATCATTCGCGAGGCGCTCGCGCGGAATGAAGGGAACCGCGTGAAAACGGCGGAAGAGCTGGGAATGCACCGGGCGACGCTGTGGCGGAAAATGGAGAAGTACGGGATAGAGTAGAAGGGGAGCGCCAGAGGATTTTGGATTTTCAATTTTGGATCCCGGATCGGGGTCTGAGACATGTTTTGGATTAAAGATTAACCACGAAGGCCCGGAGGCACGAAGAGCCCTCGCCGTCTTGACTGGCTTTTTTCACCGCAAAGGCGCAGAGAACGCCGACCACCTGTGCCGCATGTAAATTCCCCCTCAGTACCCCTTTGATAAAGGGGGAAACTTCTGGCGTCGCCACGCCTTTTCGGGCACGGCCCGCCGTGCCCCTCCATCGGGAATCATTGTTTTGTTCCGCGCTCCTGGATGGCACCCCTTTGGTCCCCCTTTGATAAAGGGGGGATAAAGGCTGGGAGAAGCCCCTTGCAACTCGTGGGACTGTGCTCCGATTACGACAAAGCGGCCGGGGCTTTCCCGATCTCATCGAGATAGATCTCGTGGAAATCGTCCTGGCTCAGGCCCAGCTTGTCGGCCAGCAGGGTTGCCGACGGATTCAGATGGTACTGGTTCGGCCTGTCGGGTCCCACCAGCACGACCGGCGCGGTGAACCGGTACGCGAATTCCTCGATCGGGATATTGCCGAACGTGATGCCTTTCTCCAGGTGAGGAATGATCAGCAACTGATACTCGCGATGCATCAGGCACGTCCTCAGTTCCTTCGCGTGCCTGCTCTCCTCGCAGACCTTGAAGCCGACGTCGACGTACTCGCCCAGGCATTTGTCGTAGTATTCCCGGAGCTTTCGGTCGGTTGCGATGAGGATTTGATCATCCAGTTTTCTTCCTTGGTTGGGCGGTTCGGAATATCTTTCGTACGGAGATCTGAGGAAGTAGAAAATGTTCAACTGACACTTGTTCTTTTGCGCCAGCGCGAACGCAAAGTCAAATGCCCAATCGCCTTTTTCCGAGAAATGGGCGCAGAGCCCGACGCTGTCCAATCCTACGGTCGTCATAAGAATCCTCCTTCCGGATCCTGTCTTGCGCGCTCACAGCTCCTTCAATATCTCGTCGATGTAGTACTTGGAGTACAGGGCGCTCACGGGGTTGTTGGCCAGAGATTTATCCTTGACGAATAACGTTGATGCCGGCGCTTTGCTGTACCGCGTGAAGATGAGGTCGCAGCCGACGCACAAGCCCACGAGGGCGTTGATATCAGTCTCGATCCCGTTTAAAACGCGCGCCTGCCCGATCGGATTGCAGGCGACGCCGTTCGAGGATGTATAGAAGTCCGGCTTCATATAGCCGCCGACCTTGCAACAGACGGGACTCACCTTGAAGAACCGGCGCATCAGGCGCGTGAGTATTTCGGTCTCCTGGAACATCTCGACACAGAACGCAATGCCCACATGTTTGTATTCCATCCCGAGGCAATAGTAGATGAATTCGGCGACACGGCACAGTCTGCGATGATTCTCAGCCGCGATATCCGCGGTCACCTCCATCGAATGATGCAGCTTCGCGTATTTTTCGACCGGGAAAACATCTCCGAATTCGCTGGTGCAGTTTGCCCCCTTCAGGCATACGCGGTCGGCGCACTCGACGCAATCGATCTTCGGGCGCACTCGCGCCAGGAGCTTGCCCGCTTGGGCGGCGTCTTCGGCCATATCGCCGTCCAGCCCGAATCCACTGTGCAACTTGCCGCGCAGCGCGGCTGCAACGACTTCATCGGCCTCGGCTGCAACGTTATGGACAACCTGCAGTCCGTAGGAGCCCGCGAGGTCGATGTATTCCTCTTCGATCGCGCCGCAGACGAAGAGGTCGACCTCGAGGTCAACGAGTTGGGAAAGCCGTTCTTCCTCGCTCAAGCCGGAGGTATCGATCATTCTCCTCGAGACCTCGCGGTCGTCGGCGAGATGAACGAGCAACGTGTTCTGCGAATAGGACCATCGGGGCGAAACCCGCGTCCCGAAAAGAGGAACAGCCACCTTCACAATTGATTCCCTCAGTCGATTCAAAGATGCCGCCGTTACGCATCCACGCATTTTGGCGATGACATATCAGGGCAATAACTATGCCAAGCGTTTTCAGTCGCCGGCGCGCACGAGCGGAACCGGAAAATGCCGTATATTCATTTGAAGCGTTCGATGTGCGTCTCTCTTTTTCGCCGGCCTTCTGAGGCGGCCTTCTCGTTGCAGGTTTCGTTGCATGCAACGTCGCGTTGCCGGAGAACACGCCACGGCAACGATGCGAATGCAGGCGGAAAGAATGTATGACGCAGTGCGGCATTCCATTGTTTTGCTAGCAATATCGTGTGATTTGCAGTCGCTTGTCACCTTGCGCGCATCGATGGCACAGTTTTTGCCGAACATATACTGCGACGAAAGGTGAATACCATATGCACGTGAGAAACCTGACAGATGCGCAGAAGACGTTCGGAATGGCGGCCGCCCTGGTGCTCGCAGGCTTCGTCGCGTTTCTTGTGCTTGGCTGGCTGGTGTTGCCGAAGCTGAGTTATGAGACGCGGATGCAGCCGGTTGATGATAATCATCCTCTGCACGTGGAGAAGCTGGGTCTGGCGTGCGACACCTGCCACTTCTTCCACGAGGACGGAAGCTGGGCGGGTTTGCCGGCGCTGGAAATCTGCGCGGACTGCCACGAGGAGCCGATAGGGACAACGCCGGCGGAGATCAGGTTCGTCAACGAATACGTGAAGAGGAACCGCGAGCCGAAATGGGCGATTTACAACCGGCAGCCCGAATGCGTCTCGTTCTCGCATTCCTCGCACGTTCGGATGGCGAGCATCTCATGCCAGACGTGCCACGGCCCGCAGGGCTATTCCGACGTTACCGAGTACCATTCGAACCGGATCACGAACTACAGCTACGTCATGTACGATTCGCGCGTCCCATTGAACGCGTTCACCATCATGAGTGAAAAAGGGAAGAAGGTGTGGGGGACGATGCGGATGGACGAATGCGCCTCGTGCCACCGCGCGCGCGGGACGAGCACTGCATGTTTCATTTGTCATAAATAGGTCGGCGTGACGTTGGAGCGGCAAAGGAAATAGACGTGGAAATCGACAGACGAAAATTCATGATGGGGATGTCGGTCGCAGGAGGGGCGGCGATGGGGCTGATGCTGTCGCCGGCGCCGTGGTACCTTCTGCGCGACGTCGCGTTCTGGACGCAGAACTGGTCGTGGGTGCCGACTCCGCTGCCGGGCGATCCGTCGCGGGAAAACAGCGTCTGCAGGATGTGCGGCGCCGGCTGCGGCGTCTCCGTGCGCAAGGTGAACGACCGGCTGGTTCGGGTGGATGGAAACGCCGATCATCCCGTCAACCGCGGGTCGCTCTGCCCGCTCGGTGTCGCATCGCTGCAAATGGTGTATGGCCCTTCCAGGATTGAAACTCCATTGAGACGCGCCGCACGGGGCGCATCATTGGAGAAGATCTCCTGGCAAGAGGCGATACGAGAGCTTGCCGGAAGGATATCCGTACTGCGCGCCTCGGAGAAATCGCATGCGCTCGCCTGCATCTCGCGCAATGACAACAGCACCGTCAATCAGCTTCTCGAGCGGTTTTTGGAGTCGGTCGGCTCGCCCAATTTCATTCATGCCTATTCGCCGGCGGACGGCGCCGAAGTCATGTACGGAATCATGCACGGCACGAACGCCGTCGCTTACGACATAGAAAACAGCCGCTGCATCCTCAGTTTTGGATGCAGCCTCTTCGAGGGGTGGGGCTCGTTCGGGCGGATGTTGCACGCGTATTCGGGCTGGATGCACCATCCTGAGGGGAAACGGCCGGAAATCATTCAGATCGAGCCGAACCTCTCGAGCACCGCGAACCAGGCTGACCGCTGGATTCCGATTTATCCCGGAACGGAGGCCGCGCTTGCGCTCGGAATTGCGCATGTTCTGATCCGCGACCGGCTGCATGACAGGCCGTTTATCGAGCACCGCTGTTTCGGCTTCAAGGATTGGAAGGACATCAGCGGAAACCTGCGTGCGGGATTCGAATCGAACGTGATGGCGAGATACTCGCCGCAGGCGGTTGAAAAGATTACGAAAGTTCCCGCGCGAGAAATCGAGAAGCTTGCGCATCGATTCGCTTCGCTGCAGCCTGCCATAGCCGTTGGCGGCGGAGGTCGCGGCGACCGATGGCCGGATATGTACGCGCTGATGGCGATCCACAGCCTCAATGCGCTTGTGGGCAACATGGACAAGGCCGGCGGCTTTGTCCACCAGGGGCAACCGCCGTTCGAATCACTCCCGCCGGTGAAGAAGGATGCGGAGGCCGAGCGCGGACTTCGGCTGGCCCGGTGCGACGGCGCCGACAGCTCGCGCTACCCGCTGACGCACTCTTTGATTCACGACATCGACGCGCGCCAGATCGAGATGCTGCTGATACACGAGACGAACCCGCACTATGTCCTGCCGGAGCGGCATTCGGATCTCTTTGTAAAAGTCCCGTATATCGTCAGCCTGTCGACGTACATGGACGAGAGCGCCACGCGCGCGGACCTGATTCTTCCCCTGCCTGCGCCGTTCGAGAGATGGGACGATCAAATCGGCATCGAGGGCTTCCCGCAGCCGGTTTACAATCTGAGCCGCCCGCTTTCAAATCCCCTGTTCGACACGATGGGCGCGGGCGACATCGTCATCCAGGTCGCCCATGCGCTTGGCGGATCGGTGGCGGAATCATTCCCGTGGAATTCATTTGCCGAGATTCTCAAGGGGCGCGCCGAATCGATTTATGAGGCCGGGCGCGGAAAGGTGAATGACCCGGAGGCGGAGTCGACCGGCGCGGCGAAATCTCTGCATGAGCGATATCCGACTTTTTCCGTTTTCTGGCGGGCTCTGTACAAGAACGGGTGCTGGTTCGAGCCGCCCGTCGACCATGCGATCAAGACACGAACCCCGACCGGCAAATTCGAGTTCTACAGCAAGACGCTGCAGGCGACGCTTCCTTTCAGCGGCGACATCGAATGCCAGCCGCATTATGTGGCGCCGGCGTTGCCGCCGGAAGGCTTCGATCTGCTCATCATGCCGGAGGAGTTGGTAATTGTTGCCGGCGCCGGCCAGGGCACACCTCCTTTCCTGCTCAAGCAGGTGCACGACAACGTTTTGCTGAAAGAGGAACTCTCCGTGCGGATCAATCCGCTCACCGCGATCTACAAGCGGCTCGAGGAGGGAGACAGGGTGGTCTTGGAGTCGCCGCGCGGAAAAGTGAGCGTGCGCATCCATTGTTCCGCTGACGTGCGCGAGGGCGTGGTGCTGTTTCCTCTGGGCTTCGGCCACAGCGCCTACGATCAATTCCTTCGCAACAAGGGCGTGAACGCGTATCAGTTGCTGGACGCGGGCAAGGACCCCGTCAGCGGCTTGCTTTGTTACCGTGAAACACCGGGCAAGATAAGAAAGGCGTAATGAAATGAACAACGGGAACGGGAAAATTGCGCCTGTCCGATATGGCATGGTTATAGACGTGGACTTATGCACCGGCTGCGGCGCGTGCGCAGTGGCTTGCCATATGGAGAACAACGTCCCGTTTCGCGTTGACGAGAGCGACAAATCAAGGAACATCGCGTGGATGCGCGTATATCGGGTGAACAACGGCGAGAGCTACCCGAAGGCGCGCGCGGCCTATTTCGCGCGGCCGTGCATGCAATGCGACCATCACACGCCGTGCGTTTCGGTCTGTCCCGCGAGCGCAACCAACTACGACGCGAGCACCGGCATCGTCGATCAGATCAACACGCGCTGCATCGGCTGCCGCTATTGCATGGCGGCTTGCCCGTACATGGTTCGCTGCTTCAACTGGTGGGACCCGGTGTGGCCCGCCGAGATGAAGCGGCAGTTGAATCCCGATGTCGCCCCGCGCATGCGCGGAGTGGTCGAGAAATGCACGTTCTGCTCACACCGGTATCTCAAGGCGAAGAACAAGGCCCAGAATGAGGCGCGGAATTACCTGAGAGAGGACGAGTACGTGCCGGCGTGCGTCGAGGCGTGTCCGGTCGGCGCGATGCATTTCGGCGATCTGAACGATCCCGAGCACAAAGTGGCTCAGCTTGCCCATAGCCCGCGCGCGTTCCGGCTGCTCGAACAGTTGCATACCGAGCCGAAGGTCTATTATCTCAGCTCCCGCATCTGGGTCAAAGAAACGGCAACGAAATTGAGTTGAAACCATGACAGAACTTGTCGAACATATCACACTCGAACACGCGGTCGAGCACCACGAACATTTCAAGCTGGAGCGCTGCTCGACGAAGAAATTTCTAATCTGGCTGAGCTTTTGGGCGCTGTTGCTGGCGCTTGGAGTGCTCGGCGCATTTCTGTGCCTGTGGAAGGGATTGAATCAGACCGGCATGAACAACTATTTCGTGTTCGGGCTGTGGATTTGCGTGGACCTCGCCATCATCGCACTCGGCGCCGGCGCCTTCTTCAGCGGATTCCTGTTTTACATTCTGAAGCTGGATTTCTTGAAGGACCTGATCGGGGCCGCCGTGGTGATCGGTTTCATCTGCTACAGCGGTGCGGTCGGCATGCTGACCATCGACATCGGCCAGCCGCTCAGGGGCTATTTCAGTTTCATGCACGCCAACGTGCATTCGATGCTGACCGAAGTCATTTTCTGCATCACGTGTTATCTGTTCGTGCTCACGATCGAGTTCGTTCCGCTGATCACCGAGAACAGGACGCTCAGCCGGCTTCCTCTGTTCAAATATCTCGGCGAGAACCTGCACGGCATCATGGCGGTCTTCGCGCTCGTAGGCGCATTCCTTTCGTTCTTCCATCAGGGGTCGCTCGGCGGGATGTTCGGCGTGCTGTACGCGCGCCCGTTCTCGTATCGGACCGGCATCGGCATCTGGCCGTGGACGTTTTTTCTGTTCATCCTTTCCGCGGTCGCATCGGGCCCGGCTTTGACGACGCTGGTGGTCTGGCTGACGCAAAAGGTGACGGGAAGAAAGCTGGTGCCTCGCTCGACGCTGTCGCGGCTTGCGAAATTGTCGGCGACTTTGTTTGCAGTGTATCTCGTATTAAAGGCGGCCGACACCATTTACTGGGCGAACGTGACTGTGCCGGCAAGCGGTTTCAGGTTCACAAAGTTCTATGAAGGGCCGTACGGGATGGAGATCCTGTTCCTCGAATTGTTTGTGTTCGGGCTCGTGCCGGCGGTCTTGCTGCTGATCCCGCGAGCGCGCGATTACGACATCTCGCTCGTTTTCGGATGCCTGTTTATCTGTTTGGGAGTCGTGCTGAACCGGTTTGTCATGACGATTCAGACGCTCTCGATTCCGGTGCTGCCGTTCGAGCGGTTCATGACGTATTACCCCACATGGCAGGAATGGACGGTCGCACTTGCTGTTTTCGGATATGGGGGGATTGTCTACTCTCTTTCGTATAGATATCTGCACCTGTTCCCGCGAGAGCATGAATTGAATAACTGATATCAGGAGGATAACGCGATGTTTCCGACGGTCTTCGAGTTCAGGTGGGACGCCGGCCACATGATTTTCTTCGGCGCGTTCTATTCGGTGGTCATCGTGGTTTTGACCAGCCTGCTCTTTGTTGCGGCGCGGTCGGTGACCGAGGTGTACCGGGATATGAAATCGAATGGCAAATCAAACGGAGAAGCTTCTGCCGCGAATGATGTCGCTGAAAATGCGGTGGAAGTCTCCGAAAAGAAATGAGGACAAAGAAGGATGAATGCCTCTTCTGTTAACGCAAAGACGGCCGAGCCGGTGGTGAAGCCCGCGGTACCCGGGATGGACTCCTGGGACTGGGAAACTTCGGAAAAAGCGATTGCCGATCTCGTCGAGATGAGGGAGCGATTTCCCGAGGTGCATGAGTTTTCCGTCAGCCCGGACGGAGAGCGGATTGCCGTGCCGGTGAAAACCGAGGACGGGCAGTACACGATATGCGTGAACGGCGAGCCGTGGGAGCAGGCTTTCGAGAAGGCATGGTACATCAGGTTCTCGCCGGACGGAAGGCTCACGGCGCTCGTACGCGCAGACGATGCGTGGACCGTTGCGGTCGAGGGCGAGCCCTGGGAGGAACGCTTCGAGTATATCTGGAACACGATTTTCAGCGCCGACGGCGGCACGATCGCGGCCCAGACGAAGCGCGACATGCAGTACAGCGTGGTCGTAAACGGCGCGTCGTGGACCAATTCATATGTGTCCTGCCGGGGAATCGCCGTGAGTCCGGGCGGCGAAAAAGTTGCGGCCATCGTGCAGCCGGTTCCTTTGAAAGAAGCGGACATTTTCGGTTTCATGGACGGCACGTGGACGATCGCGGTCAATGACAAGCAGTGGGATCGAAACTTTATCAATGTGTACGAGCCCGCTTTCAATTCCGACGGACGCCATCTGGCGGCCGAGGTTCGGCTCGGCACCTGCGAATACACGATAGTGAAAGATGGGCGGCCATGGCAGCAGACGTTTGGCTGTATCTGGGAACCGCTCTTTCGTCCCGAAGGCGGATCCGTGCTCGTTCCGGCGCGTGTGGGCAAGTCGTGGGTGCTCGTCGAGGACGGGCACAGGCTCTGGAGCGGAGAGTATGATCAGCTCTGGCGCCAGAAGATCAGCCCGGATGGAAGCCGTATCGCCGCGGTTGCGGCTCCGATTTTTGGAAAATGGACAATTGCCGTTGACGATGTCGCGTGGGAGAAGACCTACAGCGATTGCGTTCTCGAGCCGTTCTTCTCGCCCGACAGCAAGCGCGTGGCGGCGATCGTGAAGGAAGACAATCGATGGACGATTGCGGTGAACGGCGAGCCGTGGACCGAAACATTCGAGATGGTGTGGAATCCGGCGTTCAGCCCCGACAGCAAAATAGTCATCGCCAAAGTTGAACGAGGCGGCAGGTTCTCGATCGCCATAAACGGCAGATTGTGGCGGAAGAATTTCCAGATGCTGTGGGAGCCGGTGTTCAGTCCGGATGGCGGGAAAATCCTCGTTCGCGGTGTTGAGGACGGCAAATATATCCGCCGCATTGTTGAAATTGTGGAATTGCTCTAAAGCAATACAGGAGAATCGAAATGTTTGAATTTGTGAGCGGTCCACTGGTTTGGCTGGCATTCATCGTCTTCGCCGGCGGCTGCGCCTATCGTCTGGGGTGGATGTTCGTGACCGCCCGGAAAGATCGGGTTGTTTACCCCTACATGAGCCTGAAGTACGGGTTGCGCTCGCTTCTGCACTGGATAGTTCCGTTCGCAAGCGTGAACATGAGGAAGCACCCGGTGATGACCGTCGTCACTTTTTTATTCCATATCTGCCTGATTGCGACGCCGGTCTTGCTGACGGCTCACGTGGTGATGCTGCGGGAGGCTATTGGCCTTTCGTGGTGGACTCTTCCGCCGCTGGCGGCGGATATCATGACCATCATGGTGCTGATCGGGGGCGTGTTCTTTATCGCGAGGCGCATCAGGCTGCCCGAGGTGAGAAACGTCACCGATTATTCCGATTATCTGCTGATTGCGGTGGTGCTGGCGCCTTTCGCCACCGGCTTTATCGCGCATCATCAATTCTTCGCGTACAAGACTATGGTTATTCTGCACATCGTTACAGGCGTGCTGTGGCTGATCGCGATTCCTTTTACGCGCCTGGCGCATATGCTGTATTTCGTCTTCACAAGAATGTATATGGGCTCGGAGTTCGGTTTCGTCAGGAATGCGCGAGACTGGTGACTTGCTGAGCTTTGAAATGGAGGTTATCTGGTATGGCCGAACCCAAAAATGACCAGCCCGTCGCGGTGGCGGCTCCTGAGCAGGCCCGGAGCAAATTGACGCCGGAGCAGATGGTGAAGGACCCGGGGCTGGACGAGACGATCAAGAAGCTGACGCCCCAGCAGATAGAGAAGACGATCAACCAGGTGCTCAAGGGCGAAGGCGCACGGATGAAGGCGTATCTTACTACGTGCGTTCACTGCGGACTCTGCTCCGAGGCGTGCCATACCTTCCTGTCGCGTGACAGGGACCCGAACTTTTCGCCGGTCGGAAAAGTGAAAAACACGTTGTGGGAGATGGTGAAGCGCAAGGGCAAAGTGGATGCGGAATTCATAAAGAACGCCGCCCGCATCGTGTATACCGAGTGCGGCGTGTGCCGCCGATGCAGCATGTACTGCCCGTTCGGGATCGATATCGCATATATGTTGCTGGTCGTGCGCCGCATGCTAAACCTGCTCAACGTGGTGCCGGCTTACCTCCAGGACACGACCAACAGCCATGCGGCCACAATGAATCAGATGTGGGTGCAGCAGGACGAATGGATCGATACGCTCCAGTGGCAGGAGGAAGAGGCGCAGATGGAGATGGCGAAGGCGCGCATCCCGCTGGATAAGGAAGGCGCCGAGGTGATGTACTCGGTGATCGCGCCCGAACCGAAGATTCTTGCGCAGCTCCTCTCGTATATGTCGCAGATCATGACGGTGGCCGGCGTCGATTGGACAATGCCGGCGACCGATGGCTGGGACAACAGCAACATGGCGATGTATTCGGGCGACTTCGAGACGATGGCCCGGGTGGAGCGCCTGCATTACGATACCGCGTTGCGCCTGAAAGTCAAGAAGATCGTGATGGGCGAATGCGGCCACGCGTTCCGCGGCGGCGCCTACGACGGCCCGAAATGGTTGTCGTGGAGGTTCCCGCCGGTCCCGCTCATTCACGCGATCGAGTGGTACTATGAACTGCTGACCACCGGAAGAATCAAGATCATAAAGAAGTTCAAGGAGCCGGTCACGGTGCAGGACCCGTGCAACACGGTCCGCGGGAAAGGATTGCACCATCAGCTTCGTTACATCATGAACGAGATGTGCGAGGATTTTCGCGACGTCGATCCGCGGTTCGAGCATAATTACTGCTGCATGGCAGGCGGCGGCACGATCAACTGCGGCCCGCCGTGGACGAAATCCAGGGCGGTCAGCAATCGCGTGAAGGCCGAGCAATTGAAGGCGACCGGCGCGAAATACGTTGTCACGCCCTGCCACAACTGTCACAGCGGCATCGAACAGATCATCAGTTTCTATAAATTGGGAATGCACACCAAGTTCATCGCCGACATCTTGATCGAAAGCATTGAAAAACCCCAACACTTACTGGCATAGAAGGATGAAGAAAATGCGCCGCCAATGGATAATCGTTCTCGCAGTTGCAGCCGTCTGTTGTTTGTCTATGGTCGTGCTGGCACAATGCGGAAGCCCCGCCGAAGGCACATCGACCAATGCGGCCGCGTCCGCCTCTGAAACCGCCGCAGATAACGTCATCGAGGCGCGCGTGCTGATGGCGCAGCCCGAGGTTTTCGGCCCGATCGAGCGGGCGGCGGTGATCTTCGACCATAAGAAGCATGCGGACGAACTGAAGGAAGAAGGCTGCCGCGCTTGTCATGCAGCCGATGAGGAAGGGACGGTTTCATATCAGTATGTCGATTGGCGGCAGATTCCGGACAGAGGGCAGCTTCGTGACGCCTATCATGAGAAATGTTATGCATGCCATTATGAGGGCGCGACGGAGACAGGCAAGAAAGTGCGAGCGCTCGGCTGCGGCGAGTGCCACGTCGAGACAGGTCAGCTTGTCGAGGAATGGTATCAGCCCATTTTCGATCATTTCCCGCATATTGACGCGATGGAGAAAGGGTGCGACACCTGCCATCATCAGTACGACGAGAAGCTGAAGCAACTGGTGTATGTCAAAGGGCAGGAGGAGCGCTGCGGTAACTGCCATAAGGATACACCGGAGGGGAACCGGGAAACGCTCCGAAAGGTCGGGCATTCGAGCTGCATCGGCTGTCATGAGAAGGAGTATCAGGAAGGCAGGATAAAGCTGGACCCGTATTCCTGCAATGGATGTCATCGCCCCGAAGCGAAGCCGCGCGTGCCCGAGCCGAAGGAGATCGTTGCGCGGACGTACCAGGAGCGACCGAAGCAATTGCTGATCTCGTATCCCGGCGCGATTCTGCCTGCGGTCCCGTTCGATCACGAGAAGCACGATCCGAAGCAGGAATGCAACAAATCTTGTCACAATTACCACGTCAAGACGCTGGTGTCGATGGACCTGCGGTTCACCGAGACGGCTTCATCCTGCGAGGAGTGCCACCGGAAAGCGGAGATCACCATTCGTCCCGGATGCGTGCAGGCCGACAAGCTTTATCATGACAAGGAGACGTCATCGAGTTGCATCGGCTGCCACATCGAGAAGAACAAGGAGGTCTCGAAAAAGGAAGAAAGCCCGGTCACCTGCAGAGGATGTCACAAGGGAGAGCTCGGCGCGTCGGTAGAGGTTGTGTCCGCGGAGCCGGCCGATGCCGATAAGGGACCGGAAGTGTCCATCATCGCGCGCGCGTCAAACAAATATCTGCCCGTCAAGTTCCCGCATCAGCAGCACACGAAGATGATCGAGGACTGCGACTCCTGCCATCATCACGGGCCGGAAAAGGAGAAGCCGGCATGCTTCACGTGTCACGGCGAGCCGATGGACTTCATGAAGCTCACCAAGCCGAGGCTGATCAGCGCGTATCACCGCATGTGCATGGGATGCCACCGGAGCATGGGGAGCGGTCCGGTCACCTGCACGAAATGTCACGAAGAACGGGAGACGATCATCCCGTCCGGCGAGCACCTGAGATCGGCGCGCCTCGCTCCAAACGGGAACGAGCAGATCGATTAGGGGATCTTCTTCTTTGGTGGCACAGGCGTCCCGCCTGTGGTCTCTTTTTCTCCCGCGCCTCGCGGGGGAAGGATCTCTCTTATCTTCAGACTTGGAACCTTGAACTTGAAACCTGGAACCTATCGCGACCAACCACCAAGACACAAAGGCACAAAGAAAATTTGGTTCTTCTCCGATTTAGTTGTTGCCTGAGAATGCCTGTATGACTTTAAGAGTAAAATATCGGTTGTCATGGAATCCGAAGGCGCGTTTGGAAATGCT
>QZKU01000014.1 GCA_003598085.1 Candidatus Abyssobacteria bacterium SURF_5 | reverse complement strand
CTACGAAATTAGGGATGTTCTTGGCGAAGGTGGCTACGGAAAAGTCTACAAAGTCCATCATCTTGACTGGGATATGGATATGGCGGTCAAGACGCCGAACGAGAAGGCCATTGCAGGAGCCGGCGGCGTAGAGAGTTTTGTCCGTGAATGCCATACCTGGATGGACCTCGGGCTGCACGAGAACATAGTCACCTGCCATTTTGTGCGCGTCTTGGGAAAGGTCCCTCGCGTTTTTGCCGAATACGTCGAAGGCGGAACGGTCTCAGACTGGATCAAGACCGGCAAGATATATGAGGGCAGCCCTGAGGATGTGATCGAACACATCCTCGATATTGCCATTCAGTTTGCCCGGGGTCTTGAATATGCCCACTCCCGCGGAATGGTGCATCAGGACGTCAAGCCGGCCAATGTTCTCATAACTTCTGACGGAATCGCCAAGATGAGCGACTTCGGACTGGCAGGCGCGGCATTGGAACTGCCGAAGGGAGTTCAACCTGAGCAGACTGCTTCAGTCGACCGCACGTTTGCCGGCATGACACCGCTGTACGCTTCTCCCGAGCAGGCGCAGGCCCATGCCCAGCGCGCGGCCGGAGTCCCCAAAAAGGATGTAGTCCGGATAACTCCGCAGTCCGACCTCTACTCCTGGGCGGTATCCATCTTCGAGATTTTCAACGGCGGCGTCACCTGGCCGTCGGGGACGGTGGTGGGCGAAGTCTTCAGTGAATACCTCAGGACCGGTCCCGCCGAAGGGCATCTGCCCCCAATGCCCGAATCTCTTGCGGCTCTCATCGCCAAGTGTCTGCAGGAGAATCCTGACGAACGGCCGAAATCGATGTCTGATGTGATCGAAAGCCTCAAGGCGATCTATGGAAAGGAGACACGACATGACTATGCCAGGGAAGAGCCAAAACAACTTGCAGAGATGGCTGATGTCTTGAACAACAAGGCTACCTCGCTTCTCGAACTGGGCAAGGCGGACGAAGCCGAAAAGCTTTGGGAAGAGGCGCTGAAAATTGACCCGCATCATGCCGAATCGACGTACGGGTTTAGCCTGCGACAGTGGCACAAAGCAGAGATCACTGATCAGGAAGTTGTAGAACGCATGGAGGAACTCCGGTTTAGCCATGAATCTGACTGGATGGATGAGTATTGCTTGGGACTAGTTCATATGGAACGAGGTGACGGGGGGTCCGCCGTGAAGGTGTTGGAGGAGATTGCAGAGATCTCCAGTCAAAATCGAAAAGTCCTTGCGGCCCTTGAACAGGCTCGTATGATGGATTCGTCCCGCCAGCGCACGTTCGATGGATGCTCATGCTCTTCTTCTGTCGCCATTTCTGCAGATGGACGCTTCGCGATTACTGGGTCATCCGATAAGACTCTTCAGCTGTGGGATATCAACAGCGGGAAATGTCTGCGTACATTCGAAGGACACACAGGGGAAGTGGAATCCGTCGCCATTTCTCCAGACGGCCGCTTCGCACTCTCGGGATCCAGTGCAAGTGCTGTTCCGCTTCAGCTGTGGGACATTGACCGCGGGGATGGCCGTCTTAGGTCCTCGGGATCCACTAACAGAAGTCTTCTGCTTCAGCTGTGGGATATCAACAGCGGGAAATGCCTGCGCACCTTCAAAGGGCAGATTCGTAATGTGAATTCTGTGGCCTTTTCTCCGGACGGCCGCTTCGCACTCTCGGGATCAGACGACAATACTGCTCGACTCTGGAAGATCAATAGGCGAAAATGCCTGCGCACATTCGAAGGGCATACAAGCTCTGTGTTTTCTGTCGCTTGTTCTCCGGACGGTCGTTTTGCACTCTCGGGATCAAAAGACAAGACTCTCCGGCTGTGGGAGATCTCCACGGGCCGATGCCTGCGCACATTGGAAGGACACACCAGATCTGTAACATCTGTGGCCTATTCTCCGGACGGCCGTTTCGCGCTCTCGGGATCAGACGACTGCGGTCTCCGGCTGTGGGAGATCTCCACGGGCCGATGCCTGCGCACATTGGAAGGACACACAAGCTCTGTGTCTTCTGTCGCCATTTCTCCAGATGGCCGCTTCGCACTCTCGGGATCATACGACTCCAGTCTCCGGCTGTGGGAGATCTCCACGGGCCGATGCCTGCGCACATTTGAAGGACACATCAGATCTGTAACATCTGTGGCCTATTCTCCGGACGGCCGTTTCGCGATCTCGGGATCAGGAGACAATAACCTTCGGCTCTGGAATATTTTTGCTGGCGTCTCGCAAGGAAGATCGATACTGTGCAAAGCCGTATCTATTTCCGCTCTTATTGAATATAAGAGCAAGGTGCATGATCTTTTTTCAACCGCAAAAGCAGAACTGAAAGCAGGGAATCCTGCCGGAGCTTCTGACGCTATTTCGAAGGCCGCCTCTGTTCCTGGATATTTGAGGTCGCGGGAACTTCTGGACTTGAGGGCTAAAGCAGGCCTACGTGGAAGGATTCGCAGATATGCTCAAGGCTGGCATCTGCGCACATTTGAAGGACACACAGCCTCTGTGTCTTCTGTCGCCATTTCTCCAGATGGCCGCTTCGCACTCTCGGGATCAGACGACTGCGATCTCCGGCTGTGGGAGATGAACACGGGAAAATGCCTGCGCACAATCGAACACAGACGGGAGGTGCGTTCTGTCGCGTTTTCTCCGGATGACCGTTTCGCACTTTCGGGATCGGACGATTACGTTCTTCGGCTCTGGGAGATCAGGAGTGGGGAGTGCCTGCGCTTATTTCAGGGGCACACAGATAATTTGACTTCTGTCGCATTTTCTCCGGACGGCCGTTTTGCGCTCTCGGGATCACAGGACGGAAGCATTCGGGTACTGGATGTCAACAGCGGACAAAAGCTGGTCAACAACTCTCTGCGATACCTCAATCGATTCACAGAGCCTGTCAAGTTTGTTGCGTTTTCTCCGGATGGCCGTTTCGTGCTCTCGGCGGGGGATAAAACTCTTCAGGTGTGGAATATGGATACGTGGCAATGCCTGCGCATGCTCGAAGTTGTGAGTCCTGTCGCCATTTCTCCGGATGGCCGCTTTGCGCTCTCGGGATCAAAGGACAGGACTCTTCGGCTGTGGGATATCATCGGCGGAGAATGTCTGCGCACCTTCAAAGGGGAGATTTGTAATGTGAATTCTCTGGCCTATTCTTCCGATGGTCGTTTCGTGCTCTCCGGATCAGAGGACAAGAGTGTTCGGTTGTGGGACATCAACAGCGGGCAATGTCTACGCACGTTCAAGAGCCACAAAGGCCGCGTGACTTCTGTAGCCTGTTCTCTTGATGGCCGCTTCGCACTCTCGGGATCAAAGGACAAGACTCTCCGGCTGTGGGAACTAGTGTGGAACTATGAGTTTCCCAATCCAGCAGATTGGTATGATGACGCAAAACCATATCTCGAAAAATTCCTGACTCTCCACACGCCGTATGCCGCCGAATTGCCGGGAGAACGAGAACCAACCCATGACCAAATCACACGCGCTCTGACCCGTCGCGGCAAACCCTCATGGAACGAAGAAGATTTTCAGAAGCTCCTGACGCGCCTGAGCTATTGCGGCTACGGCTGGCTCAGGCCCGATGGCGTGCGAAGAAAGCTTGAAGAAATGGCTGCCGACTGGGACGGGCCACCGCCTCTGCCGGAAGGGAAATGACAGGCGCGTCTGCTAAGAAGAACAAATTTCCATAAAGCTTCAGGAAGACTGGCTGTCGCAAAGGAGGAAATGATGCCAGCGAAGGTTACGCTGACAGTAACAGAAGGAAAACTTACCGGCCAAAACTATGAATTTGCGGAGAGAACCTCGTGTATTATGGGACGCGCGGATGAATGCTCGCCGCAGTTGCCCAACGACCAGGAACACAAGATCATTTCGCGGCACCACTGCCTGCTGGATATCAATCCTCCCGACATCCGCGTCCGCGATTTCGGAAGCCTGAACGGCACGTTTGTGAACGGCAGGAAGATAGGAGGCCGCGAGAAAAACCAGACGCCGGAAGAAGGCGCCAAAGTGAACTTTCCTGAGTACGACCTCAAAGAGGGAGACAAGATCAGGCTCGGGCGTACCGTCTTCCAGGTTGGTGTCTTTGCGCCTGTTCTCTGCAATGAATGCTCTCGAGAAATCGATGAGAAGAAAAAGGAAAATTGCAGGCGGGCGCCCAACCTGTTTGTGTGCGACGCGTGCTGGAAGCAACTGAAGGCGGCGAAGGAGAAGAAACCTCTTGCGCCTCGCAAGCACGTGTGCGCCAGATGCGGGAAAGACGTCTCGAAGGAGATCGGAAAAAACCGGCAGGGCGACTATATTTGCCTGTCCTGCAAGAAATCCGAGTTGAACGCGCTGGTGAAGGCTCTCCTGCACGGAGGAAATCAGGGCAGACAGGAACTCCGGGGCCTAGCGGACTACGCGCTGACCCGTGAGATCGGGCGCGGAGGCATGGGCGGCGTCTACCTCGCGCGCAATACAAAAACCGAGCAGATCGTCGCCTTGAAACTCCTGCTTCCGCAAGTGGCCGTGAAGCCGGAGCTGAAAGAATATTTCCTCCGTGAGACCGAACTCATGAAGAGCTTGAATCACCCGCACATCGTCAGGTTCTTCGAGTCGGGATACGCCGACGGAGTCTTCTTCTTCACACTCGAATATTGCGACCGCGGCAGTATCGACAAACTGATGGAACAGCGCGGAGGCAGACTCTCGATCGATGAAGCATGTTCAATAACGCTGCAGGCTCTCGACGGGCTCGAGTACGCGCACAACGTTGAAGTCCGCGCCAAACTTGCCGACGGAAAATATGTCGAGAAAAAAGGGCTGGTGCACAGAGATATCAAGCCGGGCAACATTTTTCTGGCTGGCTCTGAGAATTCGTGGACGGTGAAGATCGGCGATTTCGGCCTTGCAAAAGCATTCGATGCGGCGGGCCTCAGCGGACAGACATTAACGGGTACGATAGGAGGAACTCCCTGCTTCGTACCGCGCCAACAGGTGGTCAACTTCAAACACGCAAAACCGGAAGTGGACGTCTGGGCCGTTGCAGCCTGTCTGTATAATATGGTGTGCGGGACGGGAGTATTCCCCCGCGACTTCTCGAGAGGCGAAGACGTGTGGCGTGCAGTCCTGAGCCAGGACGCCGCTCCTATTCGTGAACGCAATCCGGATATTCCCAAAAAGCTTGCTGCGGTCATTGACAAAGCCCTTGTTGACAGGCCGGTGATCGGCTTCAAATCGGCCGCGGCCTTCAAACGAGCTCTGGAGGGAGCGCTCTGATGCTGACGGTAACCCATGCGGGACTGACCGATCTCGGATGTGTTCGACGCGAAAACGAAGACGCCTGGTATGCGGATCCGGACATCGGACTGTACCTGGTCGCTGACGGGATGGGCGGGCACTTGGGTGGAGCGGTCGCCTCAAAAATAGTCGTTGAGGCGCTCCCATATTTCGTAAGGAGCGAGTTACCTGATCATTTGGATATGTCGAGCAGGAAAACTGCAGGTATCCTGTACAAGCTGTTGGCCAATTTTAGCAATAGCCTTCGCGACGGAAGCGAAGAAAGACCCGATCTGACCGGCATGGGATCTACAGTAGTTTTCGTGCTCCTCCGCGCATCGACGGCCTTTGTTGCTCATATGGGCGACAGCCGCGCCTATCTGTTCCGGAACAGCAGGCTCAGAAAATTGACCCGAGACCACACTATCATCCAGCTTCTTCTGGAGTCGGGAGATATCACCGAGAAGGAGGCGGATTCACATCCGGCGCGCGGACAGCTTACCCGGTACGTCGGAATGGAAGGCGAGCCTTTGCCGGACATTCATACGTTCTCCGTCCGGAGAGACGACCGCATCCTGCTGTGTTCCGACGGCCTCACGGAAATGCTGGCCGATGAGGGAATAAAGGCGATCTTGGCTGATGAGGCCAAACCCGGCGCCGCCTGCACGCGATTGATTGCAGCGGCGAACGAAGCCGGCGGAAAAGATAATGTGACCATTATCGTTATTGCAATTGCAGAGGAAAAAGCCGCTCTTAAAGAAGAACCTGGAATCGAAGTGGCGCGTTTCAGCGAAAGCGACGGCCACAGAAGAAAAAAAAGATGAAATGTAAAAGCTGTGAAAGAGAACTGCCGGAAAGTGTATACGTATGTCCTGCCTGCAACGCCGGTCCGCAAGCGATTCAGGTAAACTCTGTTCTCGAGGAATACATCTACGCAAGCCGCTCGAGATGTTCGTGCGGAGGGGCTTTCAGGTATGACATGCAGACAATGCTGGCAGTCAACGGCGTCTTCTGCGATGAGTTATCCGTTGTCTGCAAAGAGTGTGGCCGGCACGAGAGATTTCTCTTCGACATCAGTTCGTTCTTCATGAAAAAGGGGAAATAATCGCGAGCGCTCCTTTTGAGACCCGAAACATGTTCCGGCGAGAATCAGCGACGCCGTTCGTTGGACGAATATGAGGAGGTGTTAATCATGAATGTTCTCAACAACCTGTTGAGCAAGATACATTCTCTGCGCGCGAGCCGCGGCACAGCAACTTCGCCCGACGCTGCGCGCCAACACACGGTCGATGCGCTAAACCAGAGCATCTTTCTCTTCGACACAGAGGATTATGATGGGTCGCTCTCCAAATTTTGGAAAGCGGAAACATCAGCGAGGGAAGGGAAGGTGGAAGAATTATGGACCGATTCTGAAGTCAGGCGCATCGCCAGCCGGCACGTCAATAATCTGGCTTGTGTGCTTACCGACTTCAACCATGACGACAAGGCGCTCGAACTGTTGCAATGGCAAATGAAGACGTACCCCAACGACTACGACCTGCACTACAATCTTGCGCGGCTCCGAATGCGGCGGGATGAATTCGATCATGCGACAGCTTATTACAAAAAGGCGCTTGAATGCGCATTGCAGAATCAGGACGTCGAACCGCAGAGACTGGGCCTGTGCATAAGCTGTCTGGGCGCCGCATACTACAAGTTGGGAGATAGCAGGAAGGCGGTCGCAGTCGTCGAGGAGGCCATGCGAACATTTGATCTGCCGTCTGACGTTTGCGAGATTCTCGAGGCGACCATCAGGGGATTTGCGGACGAGACAATGACGGTCATTTCCCGTGGAGGCGGCAAAAATCCGGCTCGCGAAAAGATGGTGCTCGCCAATCAGCTCGACGTAAATGGGCAGTTCTTCGAAGCATGCAGCTTCTATGAGCAGGCTTTGCGAATATCGCCGAATGATCCCGAGATACACTTCAATTATGGGGTGGCGTGCCAGAATCAGGCGGACCCCGTTCAATGGGACAAGGCGATATCGCTCTACCAGAATGCGATCCGTATCAATCCTGAATATGCGGAAGCGCACACTAACATCGGCATCGTGTATGGGAGAAAAGGAGATTTTGAAGAGGCCATCGGCCACTTTGAGAAAGCGGTCAACATCGGCCCGGAAACATTCAATTGCCGGTATTTTCTGGGAAAGTGCTGCATGGAAACCGAACAGTACGAGAAAGCGATTGAATCACTCGATTTGGCCTGCGCCTTCGAACCGGATGAAAGTATTCGCTATCAGATCCATAAAGATATGGAGATCGCATATATGCGACTGCAGAAATCAGGCTGCGCAGCGGCGCATTTGGAGGAAGCGGTACGGATAGGTGGACGAATCGGGCAGTGTGACGGTGACGATCACGCGCGACTCGCCCAGGCATTCCATGAAATGGGGCTCCTTGATGAGGCGAAAGGAGAGGCGGGATACGCATTATCTCAGAACCTGGCGAGCGAGCCTCCTCTAAAACTTATCAAAGTAGTCATTTCAACTTCGGCCGATTGCCCGGAGTCAAGAAATGAAGTCTCGCAATATGAGGAGACGAGGGCAAAGATCGGGAGCGAACCATATATCGCGCCGTTTCAGCCTGGAGGCGAACAAAGCAAAGCTGAAGGGGGACCCGCTGAAAAGCTGGGTCTGCGAGTAGTGACGCCCAAGACAATCGATAATCTGTGCCAGGGCATGGCGGCCGCAATGGGGAAAACCCTCAGAAACTCCGGAGCGATGTCCATCAAAGGAAGCACGGTTTCCCTTTCGTTTTGGTGTGATGATGGCAAATCCTATGAAGGCGTGATCAGTGAGGGAAGAGGACGGATTTTCACTGCGGCAGGGCAGCTCGTGCATGAGTTGAAGACGTCCTGAATTTTCCAAAAAACGCTCTCTCACCCCTTTCAGACTATTCTGACATCTCCCCCCGCTTTATTCATTCTCCCGGATCAGACTCAATGAAAGTACAAAGACCACCGGTAGATTGAAATCGATAACCTGTCGACGATAAACCACCACTTGACCTGGAGGCCTGCCTCCCAAAGGCAGTGATCTCGGATTGGTATGATATGCAGTTGCACCAGCTAGGCGGTCGATGGAAACCCCATAGACCCAAAGCTTATGTGTCTTTATATATTGCTGCAGATTCTTGAAGGCTTAAGTAGAACTCTTCTCTGAAGAGCAGGCAGGGTACAATTTAAGGCCCAAATAGGCAAAAGAAAGAAAGAATCCAAGTCCCTCTCATTTTCTTGGTTGCGGGGGCTGGATTTGAACCAGCGGCCTTTGGGTTATGAGCCCAACGAGCTACCTGACTGCTCCACCCCGCATCTACATTATATGGAAGGCCGTCCGGCTTGTCAAGGGGAAGCTGCATAGAATTTCACCAAAGTAACCCTGGAGACACCGCCAACGGGATGGATAGAATCCCGACGGGCGCTGCGAGCGGCCGTTGCACGACAGACAGGCCGGTTGGGAAAGCCTCTGGTTCCTGATGCCGGAAAAGCTCGCACCGCAGGTCGACGAAACGGTTCTTCACTCATAAGACGCGCTGCAATTCAATGTTCTCTGCTTCTGGGCGGTCGAAACTTTCCTTAATCAGCGAGGGAAGTTATAGTACAATCGCAGGAGGAAGCCGATTCCCGGCTTTGTTTCGGGTATTTCCTTGAATTTTAGGAATTAAATAGATATAATTCGTCATGTATTTTGGCCGTTAGTCTTTGGTGGGTGGGCATGAAAAATTCCGACGTTCGACAGCTTGAACTTGGAGGCGGTCTCCAGCAGGAGTATACCCGGGCGAACGACGACGAACTGATGCGCCGCGTCGACAAGATAATCAATGATACGACGCGCAACGTGCGCCCGTATCTGAACCGCATGGTGAAGGACGTTGAACGGCTGCTCGAGGGGAGCTTTATCAGAACCCCAAGCTCCACGTTGCTTGACGACATGGTTCAGGGTCTGGAAAAGGATATTCGAAAATTCGTCCAGGAAGTCAGGGCCCTGAAGCGCTGGAGCCAGCCGAATCCACCCGATTCTTCCTCGAATCATCTCCGATAGGAAACTCTCTTGTTATTCATGCCGCTACATGCAGGCGTCTTGCAGGAAATTGTCCCGGGGCTGGCACATGAAGTATTATGATATATCGGTTCCTATCAGCGCGACCATGCCCATATATGAAGGCGATCCCCCTGTCGAAGTGGTTCCGTTTTCGCGGATCTCGCGGGGCGACATCGTTAACGTTCTGCGGCTGAACATGGGAACGCACACGGGCACGCATATTGATGCGCCTCTGCATGTCATCGAGGGCGGCAGGAATATCTCTGAGATTCCGATTGAGACGCTGCATGGACCGGCGCTGATTATTGATACGGGCGCCGCCGAGGTCATCACGCCGGATTTTGTCGCTTCGCCGCATCTGAACGGGATCAAGAGAATTCTTTTTAAGACACGTAACTCCTCATACTGGAAGCAGCCCGGCTTCCGAAGGGATTTCACGTACCTGACAGGCGAGACGGCAAAACAATTGGCAGATCGCGGAGTGAAGCTGGTGGGCATTGATTATCTTTCGATCGAGAAATTCGGTTCTGAAGATCATGCGGCTCATCGATTGCTGCTTGAAGCGGGAGTGGTAGTTCTCGAAGGGCTGAACCTTTCGGATGTTTCGGCCGGGATTTACGAGCTTCTTTGCCTGCCGCTGCGCATTCACGATGGCGACGGTTCCCCCTGCCGCGCAATCCTTTTGGAAAAATAGGAGGCTTTATGCCGCACCGGAAAAAAGACAGGCTCAGCACAGAACGCAGAGCCGCCGCCCCCGAGGCCGATTCGCTCCGTCTGGGAACCGGCTGGACAAAGAACGACCTTGAGAAGCCATGGGCGCTCATCGAGTGTTCGGGCGGTGATTCGCACCCGTGCTCGGTCCATCTGAAATCGCTGGCGGACAATGTGCGCGACGGCATTCTGGAGGAAGGCGGCGCTCCGGCTCAATATTTCTGCACCGACATATGCGACGGAGTCGCGCAGGGAACCGAGGCGATGAATTATTCCCTCGCCTCGCGTGAGATGCTCGCAATGGTTGGTGAGCTTCATGCCAATACCGGCCATTTTGACTGCGTCGCTTTCGTCTCCGGCTGTGACAAGAGCTTGCCGGCTCACTTGATTGCGGCCGCTCGCCTGAAGATGCCGGCCATTGTTGTTCCAGGCGGGGTCATGCAGACCGGCCCGTCCGAGACGACGCTTGATATGGTGGGCACATATGCTTCCCTTTACCGGCGGCGCAAGATGACCAGGAAAGACTATCAGTTCTACCGTGAGCATGCATGTCCAAGTGCGGGCGCGTGCGCATTTATGGGGACAGCAGGAACGATGCAGATTTTGGCTGAAGCTATAGGAATGGCTTTGCCCGGATCAGCCCTTCTGCCGGCGGGCTATTTTCTGCAGAAGCGAATGGCGCGCAGTACCGGCAGGCGATTGCTTAACCTGTTTGATCGCCGCATTACGGCCGATAAGATCATGACTCAACAGGCGCTGGACAACGCTGTCATTATTCATGCCGCCATCGGCGGATCGACAAACGCCTTGCTTCATTTGCCCGCGATCGCGCACCAGTTGGGGCTCTCGTTCTCACTCCGGAAAGTGGCCGAGATAAATAGCAGGATTCCATTTATTCTGAACGTGCGGCCTTCGGGGATGCATCCTTCCAATCTTGTCTGGGCGGCAGGCGGTGTCCCGGCCATCATGTGGGAACTGGAGGATTTCCTGGCTATGGACGCGCTGACCGTCACGGGAAAGACCGTCGGTGAAAACCTTGAGGATCTGAAAAAGACCGGACATTTCGAGATGCTGCCGCGTTTCTTGGAGAATCATGCGCTTTCAAAGATCGACATCATCCGAACCGTCACGGATCCGCTGCAGGAAGCGGGTGGGCTGGCGGTTCTATGGGGAAACCTGGCGCCCGAGGGTGCGGTGCTGAAGCGATCAGCCATCATAAAAGAGATGTTAAAATTCACCGGACGCGCGCGAGTTTTCGAGAATTCCGGCGACGCGCTTGAAGCGATCTACAACAAACGGATTGTTCCCGGCGATGCGCTCGTAATTCGGTATCAAGGGCCAAAAAGTAATGGGATGCCTGAACAGTTCTACGTAACCGAAGCAATTTCCTCGGATCGGGTCCTCAATCGAAGCGTGGCGTTGATTACCGACGGCAGGTTCTCGGGCGGCTCAAAGGGCCCGTGCATCGGGCATGTCTCTCCCGAAGCGGCAGCCGGCGGTCCTATTGCAGCGGTCCAGGAGAATGATCTTATCCTGATCGACGTGGAAAACGGGCAACTGGAACTGATTGGGACGGAGGGGAAAGAGCGTTCGCCGTCAGCGATGGAGAAGATTCTGAAGAAGAGGCTAAAAGATGTGCAGCCCTATCAAGCGCCTCGTCGCTCCGGATTGCTCAAGATTTACACCGAGCGCTGCGTTTCGGCGCATCTCGGGGCGTATATGGAATAAGAGGGAAGGAGATAGCATGAACATAGCCACCCCCGAAACTATTATGTGGAAGAACGGCCGCCTGAAGATAATCGACCAGACGAAACTGCCGGAGAAGCTTCAATATATCTATCTTGATACGGTCGAGGACGTGTGGCGTGCGATCAAGGAATTGAAGGTCCGGGGCGCGCCGGCTATCGGGGTGGCGGCGGGTTTTGGGGTGCTTGTGGGCCTGAAACGCCTTCCGGCAAAGGATTCAGCTGAACTCGTTCGGAACGTGGACGACCTTGTTTCCTATCTGGCGTCCTCTCGTCCTACCGCCGTAAATCTGACGTGGGCGCTTGAGCGCATGCGCAACGTCTCGCACCGGATGCAGAAGAAACCGCTTCGGCAAATCCGTGCCGCGCTCAAGGAAGAAGCTGTCCGCATTCATGAAGAGGACAAGCAGCTGTGCAGCAACATCGCGAAGTACGGCGAAAAAATTATTCGCTCCGGCAACACGATTCTTACTCACTGCAATGCAGGCGCCCTCGCGACGGGCGGTATGGGAACGGCGCTGGCGCCCATCTTTCTCGCTCACGCAAAGGGCAAACGGGTTAAGGTGTTTGCCGACGAGACGCGCCCGCTCCTGCAGGGGGCGCGGCTGACTGCGTGGGAGCTAAAGCAGGCCGGCGTGGATGTTACGCTGATTTGCGATAACATGGCCGCGCAGGTCATGAAAGAAGGGAAAGTCGATCTGGTGATAACGGGGGCCGATCGCATCGCCGCGAATGGAGATGCCGCCAACAAGATCGGAACTTATGGGGTGGCCCTTGCTGCGAAGGCGCACGGGATTCCTTTTTACATTGCCGCTCCCAGTTCCACCTTCGATCTCTCTCTCAAAAGCGGCTCGCAGATTCCTATCGAGCTGCGCGACCCGCAAGAGATCACCCGGGGCTTCGGCAGACAGACGGCTCCCGATGATGTAAACGTATATAATCCCGCTTTTGATGTGACACCGGCTCGTTTGATCACGGCATTGATCACGGAGAGAGGAATCATTTATCCTCCATATAGGATCAACATAGCCAAGACGCTCGATCACATTGCTTCAAAATTCGGCTCTTCGATGCGCGCCGGCAAAAAGAGAAGAAACGGCTGAGAATGGCCAGGGTGATCCTCATTATTTTGGATGGCGTCGGAGTCGGAGCGCTTCCCGATGCCGCAGAGTATGGAGACGAAGACGCCAATTCCGTTGCTCATGCTGCGGCAGCCTTTGAAGGGTTCCGATTGCCGAATTTGCGGAAAATGGGGTTGGGCAATATCGCCCCGATTTCGGGAGTTCCTCCGGCACGTGAACCAATCTGCGCCTATGGAAAAATGGGCGAGGTGTCCGCCGGCAAGGATACGACGACCGGCCATTGGGAAATGATGGGCGTCGTTCTCGACGAACCTTTTCCGGTTTTCCCCGAGGGGTTCCCGGCCGATTTAATCCAAGCTTTTGAGCGGAGGAGCGGTCGAAAAACGATCGGAAATAAACCCGCTTCCGGAACACGGATTATCGAGGAACTCGGGCCGCGGCATCTTCAAACCGGTGAATTGATCATTTATACGTCTGCGGATTCTGTGTTCCAGGTGGCGGCGCACGTCGACGTGATGCCCGTGGATGAACTCCACCGAATCTGCGAGATCGCGCGCTCTCTTCTGACCGGCCCGCTGCAGGTGAGCCGAGTGATCGCGCGGCCGTTCTCGGGAGAACCCGGCGACTTCGTCCGGACGGCGGACCGCAAGGATTTTTCCGTTGAGCCGCCGGAAAGCACGCTTCTGGATTCCATTCTCGATGCAGGAATGCAAGTGCGCGGCGTTGGCAAGCTGGATGACATTTTCGCACAGCGAGGCTTTACGGCTTGCAGTCACGTTTCCAATAACACAGAAGGAATAGAATTGATCAAGCAGGAGATGCGCGCGCGCTTCGAGGGCCTTCTCTTCGCCAACCTTATCGATTTCGACATGAAATACGGCCACCGCAACGATAGCGAAGGATACGCCCGAGCGCTGATGGAATTCGATGAGGCCGCGCCCGACTATCTCGATCTCCTGTCGGACCAGGAACTGCTTATCATTACATCCGATCACGGCAACGATCCGACAACCCCGAGCACCGACCATTCGCGAGAATATGTTCCCTTGCTTGTGAAGAGCGCCCGCCGGGAACGGGGGACCTGTCTCGGTACTCGCGAGACGTTTGCGGATGTCGGACAAACAATCGCCGCTTTCTTCCGCCTTCCGGTGCTCAAGGCAGGGAAGAGCTTTTTGGGTGATCTTTTGTAGCAGCATGCAGGATAAAGACAAAATGGTGATAGCGATCGACGGTCCCGCAGGCGCGGGCAAGAGCACGATCGCAAAGTTGGTCGCGAGGCGCTACTCGCTTCTGTACATCGATACGGGTGCAATGTACCGTGCGGTCGCGTGGAAAGCGCTTGCGCGGGGCGCCGACCTTTCAAATGAGGCTGCGGTTGCGGAGATAGCGGCAGGTATGCGCATCGAGTTGCAGCCAAGCGACGAAGGAACTCGGGTGATTGCGGACGGTCAGGATATCACTTCGGTTATCAGGAATCCTGAGGTCACCGACGCGAGTTCCAGGATTGCCACGTTTGGCAAGGTTCGCGATATTCTGGTCGAGCGCCAGCAGGAAATCGGGCGCGAGCGTGGAGTCGTTATGGAAGGGAGAGACATTGGCTCGGTGGTTTTCCCGCATGCTCCGCTGAAATTTTATCTGGACGCCACGATCGAGGAACGCGCGCGCCGGAGAAAAAGGGACCTTGATCTCGCGGGACATCATGTCGAGCTCCACGAATTGGAGCGGCAGGTCCTCGAGCGCGACCGGCGCGATATGACGAGGAAAGTGGGGCCGTTGAAGAAAGCCGACGATGCCGTGGTTATCGATACAAATGATCTATCGATTGACGAGGTTGTGGATGCGGTTTCTGAACATGTCGCAGCCTTTCTGCGAGGGGCGGTGAATCAATGAAGCGCTCGATCCAAATCTCCGATCAGGCCGGCTATTGTTTCGGAGTCCGGCGAGCGCTGGACCTGGCCCGTGAACAACTCGTAAAAGAAGGCAAGCTTGTGTATTCCATTGGTCCCATAATCCATAATCCGCAGGTTGTCGCCGAATTCAAGAAAAAGGGTCTCTTGCCCGTGGAATCGCTCGAGGGGATCGATGAAGGAATTCTCCTGATCCGTTCTCACGGGGTCGAGAAGGAACTGCTCGAGGAGGCGGAGCGCAAAGGGCTCGAAATAATAGATGCGACGTGCCCATTTGTAAAAAATGCGCAGCGGATGGCGCGCCAGTTGTCCGAGGCGGGCTATCAGCTCGTGATTGTCGGCGAGGAAACCCATCCGGAAGTGAAAGGCATCCTGAGTTACGCCGGCAGGAATCCCGTGGTCGTAAATTCCATTCATCAGCTAAAAGGAAAATCAATCGGTCCGAAAGTTGGAATGCTCGCCCAGACGACGCAGTCGCTGGAGAATTTTATCGAGGTCGCGCGAGGCGTTCTCGCCGTGACGTATGAATGCCGCATTTTTAACACCATCTGTAACGCGACCGCCTCCCGGCAGGCATCCGCCGTTGAGCTTGCAGGCTCGGTGGACGTCATGTTCGTGGTTGGAGGAAAGAACAGCGCGAATACCACCCGCCTTGCCGGATTGTGCCGGGCGGCGGGTGCGGTCGTCTATCATATTGAGACTGCCGATGAGATCGTGCCGGAGATGATCGCAAACAAGAAACGAATCGGGATAACGGCGGGCGCATCCACACCCCGATCACAGGTCGACAGGGTGAAGGCAGTGCTCGAAGAGATCAACACGAACGGTTAAGATAGCCGGGCCAAAAAAGGGAGAAAGATATTGCCGGTAGAGAATGAAAAGGTGTGGGAGATTCCCCGGCCGAATAAGGAAGTAGCAACCGAAATATCCGCGGCGATCGGATGTCTGCCGGTCATCGGGCAACTGTTGCTTAACAGGGGAGTGGAATCGGCTGAAGGCGCTGCAGCCTTCTGCAATGCTTCGCTGGACGGGCTTCATGATCCGTTCCTCCTGGATGATATGGAGCGAGCGGTTGCGCGGCTGCGGCGGGCGATCAGTTGTCGGGAGAAAATCCTGGTCTTCGGCGATTATGATGTCGATGGGATATCGGGTACGGCTCTGCTTGTGCGAGAACTCGACTTGCTCGGGTGCTCCCCCTACTACTACATTCCAAACCGGCTGGTTGAAGGCTACGGCCTGAATAAGGAACGAATAGCGAAAGCCTCACAAGAGGGGATAAACCTTATCATCACCGTCGATAACGGCATGTCCAGTCATGACGAGGTCCGGTATGCGGCAAGCCTGGGGATCGACGTGATCATCTGCGATCATCATGAGCCCGACGGGAACTTGCCGGCCGCGGTTTCGGTGCTCAATCCGAAGCGCGAGAACTCAAACTATCCTTTCCGCGAGCTTTCCGGCGTCGGCGTCGCACTGAAATTGCTGACCGCCCTCTCCGGTAAATTGCCGCAGAATCTCGATTTCACCGCACTTGGCACCATCGCGGATATCGTGCCCCTTGTCGATGAAAACCGAATCCTCGCGAGGGCAGGCCTGGACATGATCAATGCCGACGGCAAACCGGCTGCGGGGTTGCTGGAATTGTTCCGCGTTTCAGGATTGGAGGGGAAACGGATCAACTCGGGGAATGTCGCCTTTCAGTTGGCGCCGAGATTGAATGCGGCCGGCAGGCTCGGCTCCGGGCATCTTGGGGTCCAGCTTCTGCTCACCACTTCGCAGGCGCTGGCGCAAAGGATTGCGCGCAAACTGGACGAGGATAACCGAAACCGCCAGGCGATCGAGATGGAAATTCTCGCGCAAGCCCTGGAAAAAGTCGAGAACGAATTTGATCCCGCGCGCGACTTTTCCATCGTCCTTTCCGACAGCCGATGGCATCCGGGTGTGATCGGCATAGTCGCGTCGAAGATCGTGGAGCTATATCATCGACCCGCCATTCTGATTGCGATGGGCGATCAAGTCGGCAAAGGGTCGGCCAGGAGTATCCGCCATCTTCACATGTGCGACGCGCTTCGCCAATGTCAGCAACATCTGGTCGGCTTCGGAGGCCACCGATTTGCCGCAGGCCTCACCGTCGAGGCGGCGAAATTCTCTCTGTACCGGGACGCCTTCGAGCAGGTCTGCAAAGGAAAGCTAATGGAGCAGGATCTACGGCCGGTCGTGCGGGCGGATGCAACGCTGGCGCTGGACGAGATCTCTTCGGCCCTTATCGAGCAACTCGAACTCCTGGCGCCTTTCGGAAATGCCAATCCGACCCCCGCGTTTGCATCTTTGGGCGTCTCGGTCGCCGGCAGCTCGGTTCAGGTGCTTCGTGGTAAACATCTGAAGTTCGCAGTCCGACAAGGCAAAAAGGTGCTTCCCGCTATAGGGTTCAGGATGGAACAGTATGAGCATACGCTCAAGGAACGTCCCCTGCTCGATATCATTTACACGCCCCAATTTAATACGTATAAAGGGCTAACCTCCATTCAGCTTTCCTTGCGCGATGTGCGTCCGCACCGGCAGGATTGAAAGCTGGTTTTTCGTTCCGCTCGGACGCCTCCCGGCGCTTTGACAGTGGAAATCAGAAGGTGTATGATAGGGACAGGAGTCAATTAAGGGTAAAATTTTCACGCTATGAACGAACTCGCCGCAATTCTGAAAGATTCGAAAAAATTCAGCCGGAGAAACGATCTCAAGCTGATCGAACGGGCATATACGTACGCCGCGAAAGCACACGAAGGACAAATGCGGCTGTCGGGCGACCCTTTCATGAGCCACTGCATCAAGGTCGCCGAGACACTTACTTCCCTCAGACTCGATTCGACCACCATCGCAGCCGGGCTGCTTCATGATGTGCTCGAAGATACCCCCCACACCAAAGAGGAGCTCGAAGAGGAATTCGGCGAAGAGGTAGCACGCCTCGTGGAGGGCGTTACTCACATCGGCCGGATCAAATTCAAGAGCAGCGAGGAGCATCAGGCGGAAAATATCCGGAAAATGCTCATTGCAATGGCGAAGGATGTCCGCATCATCCTGATAAAACTTGCCGACCGCCTGCACAACATGCAGACGCTCAAGTACCTTCCGAAAGACAAAATCCAGTCCATATCGACCGAGACCCTGCAGATATACGCTCCGCTGGCGCATCGGCTCGGCATAGCGAAAATCCGCTCTGAGCTCGAAGATCTCTCGCTGCATTACCTGCAGCCGGAAACATACTATGAGCTGGCCCAACAGATCGCGGAGAAAAAAGCCCAACGCGAAAACGAAATACAGGAATTATGCCGGGTCCTCAACAATGAATTGAAGCGAGCGGGAATAAAAGCGGAAGTGACCGGCCGTTCAAAGCACTTCTACAGCATTTATCGGAAAATGGTGGACCAGCGCAAGAATCTGGACGAGATTTTCGATCTTCGGGCGCTTCGAATCATCACCTCCAGTTTGCGCGAATGTTACGGCGCCCTCGGTATCGTACACACGTTATGGACGCCGGTCCCGGGTCGATTCAAGGATTACATCGCGATGCCCAAGATGAACATGTACCAGTCGCTGCACACGACGGTGCTCGGTCAGAAGGGCGAGCGCATCGAGGTGCAGATCCGGACGGCCGACATGCATCGGATTGCGGAGAATGGGATTGCGGCTCATTGGCTTTACAAGCGAGGGACAGACTCGGAGGCTCGTTTTGACGAACGCCTGGTATGGCTGAGGCAGTTGCTCGAATGGCTCCAGGACCTGAAGGATCCAAAAGAGTTCATGGAGAACCTCAAGCTCGATCTGTTCTCCAGCGAGGTGTATGTCTTCACTCCAAAAGGAAAAGTCATCGAACTGCCCGCCGGATCGACCCCGATCGATTTCGCTTATGCCATTCATACCGATATCGGCAACTCGTGCCGCGCCGCGAAAGTGAACGGGCGAATGGTTTCTCTCAGGTATCGCCTCAAACAGGGCGATGTCACCGAGATCATGACCTCAAAGAAACAGACGCCAAGGCGCGATTGGCTCGATTTCGTGCAGACCTCCAGAGCCCGCAGCAAGATCAGGCACTGGCTCAGGGTTCATGAAAAAATCGAAGAGGAACCCGAGGAGAGAGAAGAAGAGGCGCCGCGCATCCAGAAGCAGCCGGATGTCCAGCGAAAAGCGACGTCCCGCGACAACGTCGACGTGGGAATAGGCGATGTGTCGCACATGCTTACGCGTTTTGCGAAGTGCTGCAATCCACTGCCCGGCGACAAGATCATCGGCTACATAACTCGCTCGCGCGGTCTTTCGGTGCACCGTGAGGGTTGCCCGAACGTGTTGACCGACGATCCCGCCCGCTTGCTGACCGTGAATTGGGGAGGAAAGATCCAGGCCAGTTATCCCGCCGGAATCAGGGTGAAGGGTACCGACCGCCCGCATCTGCTTGCCGATATCCTCGCCTCGATTCGCGAGTTGAATGTCAACATCAACGCCGCAAATGCGTATATCAGGAAGGACGGCTCCGCCGTCTGTGATTTCGTCATCGAGGTGACCGATCAGAGTCAGCTTAACAGCATCATCTATACGATCAGGAAAGTGGATGGGGTTTACAGCGTTAAGCGGTCGGCTGTAGCCGGCGGCGTCTAGGAGGGCGTCTCCACATTCTCTTCCGCCGTTACCGCGGCCGTACTTTCCGCCAATACTTCTTCTTTTTGACCCATCAAACGCTGGACCAGCGTCTGAACCGACTGTGAGGCGGCCGAATTCGGCTGGAGCACGCTGAACGGAACCATCTTCTTGGCCGCTGCACGAACTGATGTATCCTCCGGAACATGACCAAGGCAAGAGGCTTTCACCGAGAGATATTTCATGATGATGGCTCTCAGTTTTTCACCCAGTTTCGCGTCGCTTTCCGATGAGGTCATGTTCACAATGATGTTGGGCTGGAAGCTCGAAAGCATCGATTTTGCCTTCAGCCAGCTCTCGGGGTCTGCAATTGCCAGTTCTCCAAGCAGGTCCTTGATTGCGGGAATACCATTCTGCGAGTCCGGATTCATTCCCCGCTTGACCAGGTCCATCACGAGCGGGAACTGGCGAAACATAATATTGAATCGCCTATAGACGACGTTCTTCACGAATCCGTAGCTGTTGATGATCGACGTCGGTTCGGGTACGGTCACGAGGATGCCTTTGTTGGTCATCGAGAAGAAATCCATCACGTCGTAAGAACTGCCCGCCCCTATATCGACGAGAATGATGTCGGCCTTGAGCGACATCACGCTGTTGATAATCTTCATTTTTTGGGCGAATTTCGGATTGGCCAGGCTGGGAACATTGCCCGCGCTGCTGATGAAGCGCACTCCTTCGTAATCGGTCGGCAGAACGACCTCCTCCATCGATTGTACCTTGCGGGAAAGGTAGTCATTGATGACGAGGCGGGGCGCCTGTATCCCGAGGTAGGTGTGCAGGTTTGCTCCGCCGAGATCTGCATCGACAAGAATCACGTTCTTGCCGGCCCTCCCGAATTCGAGCGCAAGACCGGCGGCAATTATGCTCTTGCCGACGCCGCCTTTACAGCCGGCGACAGTGATCACTTTTTTTGACTGGATAGGCGAACCTTCCATTGGCGATCGCTCAGTCATTCTCGTCATCCTTTTTCCCTGCCGATAAAAATGAGGTCTTCAAGCTCATCGATATCCATCTTTTCAATTGAAACGGCTGCCGGCGGCTTCTGATCCGTCCGCACCGCTTTCTTTAAATCGCCAAGCATGCCGCTCATTTTCGTCGAAAGAATCTCCTGCTTCTCGTGGAGTTGGAGCAGTTTTCTTTTCAACCGCTCGACCTCTTCCAACTGGACGGGAGTTTTCACCCCACTCTGCCCATTGCCGGCGGGCCCACCGATTTTTTCCACTGCGGTCCTCTTTGGAGGATCGAGTTGCGGGGGCGGAGGAGGCGGCTGATCCGATTCCAACAGTTCGCGCGCGCTCTTCATTTCGGCATCGGGAATAATTACATCTTTTATGTTCGCTTCGTCGGCCCCGATCGGTATCACTTCTATCTCTATTTCCGGCGGCTCTTCAACGGGCGGAACAGCTTCGTGAGGCCTGAAAGGTATGACCTCCGCATCTGTTTCTGACTCAATGGGTGGAACGGCTTCAGTTTCTTCGACGGACGGGGCTGAATCGGCTTCTATCAGATTTTCGTCCGCATGTATTGGATCGATTCGGAGGGGGGCCGATTGCTCAGATGTCCCTAAAAACTCCGCCTCATCCTGCCGTTCCTCACTCGCTCCGGGATACTGTTGCCCGTCGATAAGGCCGGCAGTTTCAAAAATATTATCGATCTCGATAATGGAGACCGGCTGTTCGTCGAAACCAGGTGGGCCCTCAACCTCGGAAGCAGAATTTTCCTCCACAGGCTTCATTCGGGCCATCAGGCGTTGATACCGGCCATTCCATTCCTCCAGTTCATTGACGTTTAACATGCGGATTCCCGGCGCGGCGTCCCCGAGGGCATCTTTGAAAATGATCACGAAATCTTTGATGACGCTTACTCCTTCTTCATCGAAATCGAGTCTGCCATCGAGAACTGTGTCGAGGTATGCGAGCACCTGGCCTGAGCCCTGCGCAAGCTCCTCTTCTTCCGCTTTTTCAGCCTCGCCCCTCAGGGCGGATACGATTGTCTTGGCCTTTTGCAGGAGCCAGTTGCACTCGATCTGCTGCTGGAGCGCAAGCTCGATGGATTGCAGGTTTTTCTGAAGCGTAATCAGATGCATGAAGATTCCGCCGCTTTTTTTCGGCTGTGCCGCCGGTCGTGCGGTGGAGGCCTGCGGACGGGGCGAGGCTTGGGAAACGGCTTCCTTTTTCTGGAACCACTTCAGGGGATTGACGGGGAATTTCGCCATGAGCAGTGTCCTCTTGGAATGCGGCTACTGGATATTGTGGGGCACGCCTCTCAAAAGTCCCCCTATTGTGCAAATTATACAGCAGCAAAATTGAAAAGTCAAAAACTTTCGCGAGGGCCCTGCGACCGCAGGATATTCTGAAGAGAAAAAAAGTTAATGGTAGATCCGCCGGAATTTAAGTCGCCGGTCAACATCGCCGATTGCGCTGTGGTTTCTTGCGCGGGAAAGCGGGAAGTCCCGGCCAGAGTATTTTAGATACTGAGCTGGCTGATGACGTTCTTTAAGGCTGCCGCCGATCTCTCCAGTCCTTTGAGTTCGTCCTCGGAGAGGGTAGCCTGCAGGATGCGGCTGACACCGTTTTGATTGATTACCGCCGGCACGCTCAGTGCGACGTTCGACAGTCCGAATTGTCCCTCCAGCGGTATCGAAACGGTCAAAACACTGTTTGAATCTCGGACGATCGCGCCGACGATATTGTCGAGCGCAAGGCTGACGGCGAAATTTGTGGCGCCCTTGTACTCGATAATATGGTAGGCCGAATCGCGGACGGCATCCGAGATGCGTTTCCGCTCTTCGACCGAGCAGTTGATCTCGCAGGCGGAACAGAACTGAAGGATCGGGATTCCGCCGATGTGGGTGAGGCTCCATGCGGCCACCTCGCTGTCGCCATGCTCGCCGAGGACGTATGCGTGCACGTTGCGCGGGTCAATGTTGCAATGTTCGCTCAACATATAGCGGAAGCGCGCGCTATCGAGCACGGTGCCCGACCCGATCACCCGATTTGCCGGCAGGCCCGAAACCTTATGCGCCACATACGTGAGGATATCCACCGGGTTTGTGACCATCAGGAGGATCGCGTCGCGGGTATACTTGAGGATGTTGGCAACGATCTGCTTGCAGATTTCGGTGTTCCTCTGCACGAGGTCGAGCCGCGACTCGCCCGGCTTCTGCTTCGCTCCGGCCGTGATCGCGACAATTGCGGCATCGGCGCAGTCGGCGTAATCGCCGGATCGAATCTCGACGTGCGGGGCGAAGAACAGGCCGTGATTAAGGTCCATCGCTTCGCCCTCGGCGCGCTCTCGATTCGCGTCAACCAAAACGATCTCGCCGAACAGGCCGACTCGCACCAAGGTGTAGGCGAACGTCGAACCGACCGCGCCCGCGCCGATAATCACGATCTTCGCTCTTCGCACCATGCTTAATTATGCATTCAAAGTGGGAAAATGTATGGGGTCAACGGGGAGGATTTGTCGCGACATCGCAGAATTGAGAAATGAGAAGAGCGCAAGTGGGGTGGGATAAGGCGTTTCAAGGGCTGACCGAATTCACTTCAATCGATCTGGTTCACAGTCGCTTCAGATACCTTTCTGCGGCGCATCTTTCGAACTGAAACCCTGAGACCCTCGCCTTCAATGACGTCTCCGCCTTTCGGCAGGCGCTCGAGTTTCTGCACGCACCATTCGTGCAGATTCGGGCTGCGCTTTACTTGAGGGACCGGTTGCGGCTGTTTGCCAAGCTTGTCCATAATCGCGTCCATCGAAGCGCCGCCTCCCGCGATGAGACCGGAACTGTAGGGATGAATGTAGGAGGGCATCCGGTCATATTCATCCTCAATTTCACCCACCAGTTCCTCCATGATGTCCTCGAGAGTGACGAGACCGGTGACTTTATTCTCGTTTGACACAACAAGAGCGATATGATTTTTTTCGCGAATCAGATGTTCGAGCGCCTGTGAGAGAGGCACATTCTCATTGAATCTTGCAATAGGCCGCGCGATTCCGCGGACGGTGGGATCCGAAGGGTTCATCCTTATTGCATTGGCGATATCCTTGAAATTTACATAACCGACTATGGTCTGAGGGTCGTCTTCCGCTTCAGACACGGGAAAACGCGTGTGCATGTCGAGATGCGCTTTAATAAATGCCTCGTTCAACGTGGAGGTTAAAGCGAGCATGGATATCTCCGAAGCCGGGATTGCCGCATTCGAGACCGGACGCATCGAGAGCTGGGCCGCCGACAGGACGATTTTTTCCTCGCGTGCGCCGATAAGGCTCAGACTGCGCGCCAGGGTGACGGCCGCCCTGATTTCATGAAGACCGTGTTCCCTCATCTCTCGCTGGCTTTTCAACGCCGGAGAACCCAAGCTGGCGACTTTCTTTACGACGAACTCAAAGACGAAAATGACGGGATAAAAAATGAGCCAGAAGACTTTCATGAATGGGGAAAGCTTCAGGCACACGAGTTCTTTATTCTGGAGAGCAAAAACTTTCGGAACAAGTTCGGCAAAGACAATCGTGAAGCTGCTTAATGGGATTGCGAGGCATGCAAGCGCCAGTATCTCGGCCAAGCGTTCGGAGACATCGAGAGTACGCTCCAGATAAGGAGCCAGCACTTCCTCAACGCCTGCCCCTCCCGCTGCAGCCGCGATGACTCCGGCCAGAGTGATCCCGACCTGAACAACGGCCAGGCTTGCCTCCAGGCGGTCTTTCATGAAGACGGCCGCACGGGCGCCTTTCCTTTTCTCCTGAAGGAGAGCCGTCAAGCGCGACCGCGACACGGATGCAAGCGCCATCTCGTAAGCCGCGAATATGGCGTTAAACACCAGCATTATGCTGATGACGGTCAATTCAAAGCCGAATATCATCTTTGTCTCACAACATCAACCCCTTGTTGCCTCGCGAAACAAAGAGCAATCGGGGAGCAAACGCTACGGCGCCTTGAGAATCTGAATGTCAAGGTTCGAGTCTGAAATCTACCCCTCGATGCCCGCCGCGCGCTTTGCCATTGCCGAGTACTCCGCCAGCGGCGACTCGTACAGAATCATCATTTTCTGGGCTTCCATTGAGCCTTCGGCATGGACCGTGGTGACTTCCATGTGCCCGTGCTCGGCGGACGCGACCATTCGATGCGCAAGCTCGATCAACCGCAGCCGCTGCTCGGTCGTGAATTTTTCTGAGCCGCCCAGATAGTGCTCCAGGTACTCGTGAATCTCAGGATTCGTCCAATCCTTATAGGTCGGCGCGGTCGTGATGATGCCGCCGCTGATATCCTGGATCAGCTTGATGACGTGATGATAATTCGATGCGAAATGCAGTTTCGCCATGTTGCAAATCAGCGGGTTCGGCACCGCGATGTCGCCATGCATGACCGGGTCTTTTGCGGCCGCCTTGGTGAGCGCCTTCAAAGTCTCGACGTAGGCGGCCAGCTCGGAGAGCTTCCCGCGGATATGGCCCACGCGCTCTATTCCGTTTGCCTCGGCCATGGCGATGCCGACGCCGGCCATCAGTTCCACAATCGGAATCTTGTAGCTGATCGCGGTGAACCGGTGGAACGTGGCGAACGTGTACGCGAGCAGCATCGAGAACTGCCATTCGCCGCACATGAAGACGCGCTCCCACGGCACAAAAACCTTGTCGAACACGATCATCGCCTCGGAGAGGCCGCGCACGGGAACGTCGGACGGAAACTCCAGCGGGCTGCGCTCGGCGCGACCGGGCCGGCAAATCATGGTGACGCCTTCAGCGTTTGCGGGAATGGCGAAAGCAAGAGCATAATCTGCCTCGTCCTCGCGCATCTGGCGGGTAGGCGTGACAATGATTTCGTTTGCGACCGGCGCGCTTGTAATGTGCAACTTGCAGCCGGAAACGACGATGCCGTCCTTCTTCTTTTCGACCACATGCGTGTAATAGTCGGGATGTTTCTGCTTTGTCGGCGGTTTGCTGCGGTCTCCCTTCGCATCGGTGATCGCTCCGCACATCGCGAGATCGTTCTTCTTCAGATGGCGAAGATAATTCTTCGCGTTCTCCTTGTACTCCTCTTTGCCCATCTGGTCGGCGACCGTCATGACCGCATTGAGGCAGTCGGTGCCGACGTCTTTTCCGAACGGCAATCCCCCCGTCAGCCGGATCGACTGCGCGATCATCTGGCTGCGCTTCTCGAGATCGTCAAATCCCTTGGGGGTCGTGAAGAAGCGGCTGATATCCTCGCCGGTCTCCTCATCCTTTGCGACAAACAGGTTCCTGACCTCCGGGTCCTCGCTCTCGGTCAGGACAAAATCCTGTGCGACCGTCTCGGTCGCTATCTTGAGAAGCCGGTGCTTGGTTACGTCCTCGACCTTCTCGCCGAGGATGAACACCCGCCGCCCGTCCCTTAGACTCTGTCGATATTGCTCCGCAGTTCTTAACGCCATGGGTCTGGCCTCCTCTCGGTCTTGCTAAAATGAGCCGCATCGTTCCGGTAGTGAGACGCCTTATTATATGTCTTGCATAAGAGGTGGTCAATAGTGGCGGTCGATATTGTCTGAAATAGGGGAGTGAGGAATGAGGTGACTCAGCACCCGGGGCGGTAGTAATAGAGGCCGGAGCGGGGATGTCGCTCACGCGAGGTGTAGGTGAAGCCACGCGCGGCGCGTGGTCGGCCCGGTCTCCTGCTTGATGTTGCCGAAGGCATCGTAGCGGTAGCTTTTCATAATCGCGCCGTTGAAGGTGATCAGCTCGGTGACGCTCCCCTGATGATTCTTCAGATACAGGTAATCGGCGCCATCATACCGCGCGATCAGCGGGTCGTCAATGCCTAAGGGATGTATCCAAAAACGATATATAGATTTCGTGTAATCTTTGTGAAGTAGATTGCCGCTTCCAATTGTGCGGATAATTCTCGCTCTTACTCAAGAGTGGAGCTTATTAAGCTACGAAAGAAATCGAATGTCTCATTTTCAGTTAACTGGATGTAGGACTTAAGGTATTGTTTTCTTTCAAGTTCAGGGATAGCCTAATGAAAATGATTCATTTTGAGGAACCAATCGTATCTCAACCACGTAACTTAACATCTTTTTCCTTGTCCAAAAATTTCTAAAATAAAATATCCTAGCCCGTTCGTACCGTATCTCCAGAAATCGTGGTTCCCTCCATGTTACTCTTAAATCCCGGACTTTGTCAGCCGTGAAAACTTCATCTTCTTTCTCCGGCACATGCCCCTTAGGCACTAGGAAAACGTGATAAACAAAAGAAGTCGTCGCGCCCGCATCTGATTGCGTTATTACGGCGTCAACAATCATATGCGGCGCTATGTCTGGGGAGGAAACTCGCTCGATCTCTTCTACTCGCACGGGTGCATGTAAAATGCCTGCGAGAAACATAAAGATCAAAAACCCAGCAAGGACAAGAGCAGCCAGTGCGGTGTAAATTATCTTGTGCTTCAAACTTTAATCCTCTTCTTTATCGCCTTCGGGACAATTTTTTCTTCTCTCATAGTCGATTATACCTAGTTGAATATATAATTGATCCTTGGGATCATCACCGTAAGGAGGTCCTCCCCACCAGTGCCCCCACGCAGGATCGCTCTCTTCCTGGACAAAGCCAGCAGCTCTGAGCAATAAACCTTCTGGCCAAAATTGTTTTCCTGTAAATCCATAGTTATAGTTACCGAAATTTTCATATTTCTCAAAGCCTAACTGTTTATAATCCCATTTTCCCCCTTTCTTGACGTGATTAATCCAAAAGGAGATTCCGTTGCTTCCTGCTTCGATTAGGTTTTCCTCGACATTGACACCTGGGGGAGCCGCCGGAGCCACTAATCCTCCAGTACCGGGAGTTAATCTCGCGATTCCGGAAAGTCCTAACGGATCATTCCAATTCACCGGATCATTTTCCACGTACGCATACAAATTCACGCCCCCGAGATAACCGATGGGGTCGGTGGTGATGAAGCGGCCCAGGTCGGGCGAGTACCAGCGGGCGCGGTAGTAGTAGAGGCCGGAGCGGGCATGGCGCTCGCGCGAGGTGTAGGTGAAGCCACGCGCGGCGCGTGGTCTCCTGCTTGATGTTGCCGAAGGCATCGTACCGGTAGCTTTTGGCAATCGCGCCGTTGAAGGTGATCAGCTCGGTTACGCTCCCCTGATGATTCTTCAGATACAGGTAATCAGCGCCATCATACCGCGCGATCAGCGGATCATCAATTTCCGGCCCGTGCGTGAAGCCGGCAATCAGTGAATCGCTGGCGTCAAGCTCGGCGATAAGATCGAGCCCGTCGTACGCATAATGCATCTCGCCGGTTATCTGGCCGAGTCCGTCCTTCTCGGTGGTCTTCAGTCTCCGTCCCAATGCGTCGTACACGAATTCCGTGGTTCCGCTGTTACTCGGGTACGTGATCCGGACAAGCCGGTTCTCGTAGTCGTATTCCATCGCGGTGGTTCCCGCGGCGGTGGTTCGACTCGTGAGGTTCCCATTCAGATCATAAGCGAATTCGGCAATCGGA